>JAVHRG010000330.1:0-8154 GCA_036171535.1 Sulfurospirillum sp.
GTTGTAAAAGTTCAATCTCTTCGAGTGCTTTTCCTGTACCTTTTGCAACAGCGAGTAGTGGCTCATCTGCAACAAAAACAGGTAACTTCACGATGTCTGAAAGGTATTTATCAAAGCCACGAATCAATGCACCACCACCCGTCAAGACAACACCGTTTTCAACGATATCTCCTGCAAGATCCGGAGGCATAACTTCAAGGACATCTTTAAGTGCATCCGCAATCTCTTTTAGGGGTTCTTTAATCGCATCTCTTACATCTTCGCTAGTGAGTTCAATACGACTCAAAAGTCCACTCACTTGGTCACGTCCTTTGACCACCATAGAGATAGGCTCATCCATAGGAACTGCTGTACCAATGGCGATTTTGATCTCTTCACCAGTTCGCTCACCAATTAATAAGTTATATTTTTTCTTGACATAATCGACAATGGCCATATCAATCTTATCGCCTGCAACGCGAATTGATTTACTGATAACTAAACCGCCGAGTGAAACGACACCGATTTCAGTTGTACCACCACCAATGTCAACGACTAAACTTCCTTGTGGCTCACGTACAGGAAGTCCTGCACCAATGGCTGCTGCCATAGGCTCTTCAATAAGAAAAACTTCACGTGCCCCTGCGCTCATTGCAGATTCGCGTACTGCTTTACGCTCAACTTGAGTTAAGCCGTATGGTACACAGATAATAATACGAGGACGTAAAAAGCTTTTTCTTCGGTGTGCTTTTTCAATAAAGTAACGAATCATCTTTTCAGTCATATCAAAATCAGCGATAACGCCATCACGCATTGGACGGATCGCTTCAATATCACCTGGTGTTTTACCCACCATATTTTTTGCCTCTTTGCCCACCGCTAGGATATTTTGTTTACCATAACGATTGCGTTGTACAGCGACGACGGAAGGCTCATTGATAATAATACCTTTACCTTTGACCAATACCAAGGTATTTGCCGTTCCAAGGTCGATACTCATATCACTTGAGAAGAATCCTATTATCTTGTCCAAAATCATCTCTCTATTCCTTTTTTACGCACTTTTTTTATCTTTTTTGATATAAAGTGGTTTTTCACCTTTTGTAACTACATCTTTTGTAATCACCACTTCATAACCACTTAGTTCTGGAAGTTCATACATCACATCAACCATAATGTCTTCTATAATGCTTCGAAGTCCACGCGCTCCAGTCTTTCGTTTGATCGCACGTTCTGCCACAGAATCCAATGCCTCTTTTTCGAAAGAGAGTTCAACATTATCAATGGCAAAAAGTTTTCGATACTGTTTATAAATCGCATTTTTAGGTTCTGTCAAAATACGTACCATATCTTCTTGTGTAATTGGAGAAAGTTTTGCCGTTACATGTAAACGTCCGATAAGCTCTGGAATCAACCCATAATGAACTAGATCATCAGGCTCAGCAAGGTCAAACAATCCTGCATCTTGGCTTTTAGTACGTTTTTCTTGCTCAAAACCTAAAACATTTTTACCGATACGACGTTTAATAATCTCTTCTAAGCCATCAAAGGCTCCCGCACAAACAAATAAAATATTGGTGGTATCAATTTGGATAAAATCTTGATTTGGATGTTTTCGTCCACCTTTGGGTGGAATGTTGACAATACTGCCTTCGATGATTTTAAGCAATGCTTGTTGAACACCTTCGCCTGAAACATCTCTGGTAATCGAGCGGTTTTCACTCATACGCGCAATTTTGTCAATCTCATCGATAAAGACAATACCTTGCTCTGCTTTTTTAATATCCCCATTCGCACATTGAAGAAGCTTTGTAAGAATATTTTCAACATCTTCACCCACATAACCCGCTTCGGTTAAACTGGTCGCGTCAGAGATCGCAATTGGCACATCCAAAAAGCGCGCCAATGTCTGTGCCATCAATGTTTTCCCGCTACCGGTTGGTCCAATAAGCAAGATGTTAGATTTGGAAATTTCAGTATCATCTTGGATAGTACTTTGTTTGAAAATTCTTTTATAGTGGTTATAAACACCAACGGAAAAAATCTTTTTAGCTTGGTCTTGTCCAATGACAAAATCATCAAGTACTTTTTTTAACTCTTTTGGAGCTAAAAGTTCTTGATCAAAAGCTTCTTCACTGCTACTCACTGAAGGCTCTGGAATTTCTCCAAAAAAGATTTTATGGGCAGAAATAACACAATGTTCGCAAATAAAAACGTCATCGCCTGCGATTAAACGGGTGTCATTACTCTCTTTTGTACCACAAAAACTACACTCTCTATTGACCATTATTTTTCCTCTCAAATGGAATTCCTCGTGTGGATTCCATAATAAAATTGCACATTTGCAACACTTTCTCGTTTGTTTCACTCTCTAATAATTTAGCGGCTGTCTCTTTAATAGGGCTTTCGCTTCTAAAAAGTTGCTTATAAGCACCTTGAATTGCAGTGATGTCATCTCGCTCAAAGCGACGTTTTAAACCAACACTGTTAAGTCCTCGAACAACCGCACGATTTCCTTCTGCTAAACAAAATGGCGGAATATCTTGGCTAATAGCACTTGCCCCTCCAATCATAACACCTTCTCCAATATGGACAAACTGATGAATGGGAGTCATTCCACCAATAACGGTGAAAGAACCTATGTGTACATGGCCTGCCAATGTTGCATTATTCGCCATAATGACGTTATTGCCGACCTGACAATCATGTGCGATATGGCAGTAAATCATAATAAAACAGTTATTTCCTATTCGTGTAACACCGCCACCTTTTTTGGTTCCAGCGTTAATCGTTACAAATTCACGAATCATGACGTTACGACCTATCTCAACACGCACATCATCTTCAGGTTTATAACCAATATCTTGTGGCGGCATGCCAATAACGGCGTAAGGACAAATTTTCGTATCCTCACCGACTTTGGTCACACCATAGATTTGTGCTCCTTGCATCACCTCAACACCACTTTTCAGTGTGGTATCTTTAGACACAAATGCATAAGCACCGATTTTTACATCGTCTGCTAAACTCGCTCCCTCTTCAACAATGGCGGTTAGATGAATGTTTGGCATATTATTTGTCCACTATCATAGCTTTAAGTTCTGCTTCAGCGACAAGCTTGTCGTCAACATAGGCTTTGGCACCTAAAACCCAGATGTTACCTCTGTGTTTTAGAACATTAAGTTTATATACTAACTGATCTCCTGGCTTAACAGGACTTCTAAATTTTGCATTGTCAATACTCATAAAATAAACAACTTTTTCTTTGGTATCTTCTTGCTTTTCTTCATCCATACTTTTAAATGCAAGGACGCCACCTGCTTGTGCCATACCTTCAATAATCATAACACCTGGATAAATCGGATGATCAGGAAAATGCCCTTGAAAAATCTGCTCACCTATTGTAATATTTTTAAACCCTTCGATAGACTCGCCTGGAATAAGCGCTGTAATTCTATCCACGAGTAAAAAAGGAAAGCGATGGGGAAGTATTTTTTGAATCTCTACAACATCAATTAACATCTTTGGAACCTTCTAACAAAATTCTAATATTTTAGCTAATTAATACTAAATTTTCTCTAATGTCTTGATAGGTTTTACTTTGAATGAAGAGTTCATAAGAGTCCACTTTAACCTCATCCAATACAATAAGCGGCGTCAATGAAGGAACTTTTGACTTTGTGTAAGTGTTTCTAAAAGCTATTTCTATTTCAATCGTTGGGGGATTTTGTAGCATTTCTTTGAGTGTTTTATAGTCTGTATTGGCTAGCATATTAAACGTCTTAAGAGAAATGAAACGCACTTCTTCTTTTGCTAAAAATCCTACCCCTTGTGCTATAAATTCTACATTTGCCTTGATAGACTCTTTTTTACATGTAGAGTAAAACAAGACATAACTAGGGATAATCTCTTTGTCGCTATTTTTCACCCAGGCACGAAGCAATCTATAATTTAAAAATTTTTCACGCACTAATTTAAAGAAAGTCTCATTCGCTTCAAGCTCCATCACTTCTTCATACAAAGCAATACGTTCCTCGATTGAAGCAGGAAGTATTTGAGGTCGTAGAGGTGAACTCAGTTCATCCGCCCATCGTTGTTGCTGTTCTCTTTGAACACCCAAAGCAAATAGACAACCACAATAATTTTGGTGGTACAGCATTGCCTCTTTGGCAAGAGCGAATTGTTCTTGCGTGCCTCCACCTTTTCTAAAATCAGGTGCAACAATTTCAAGTTCATATTTCTGGGCAATGGCACGTAAAGCTTTTTCTAACTGCTCAAGTGATTTTTTTGGACTTGTTAGCAGTGTTGTTGTTATCTTTTTTTCACCTATTTTCAGTGCTTCTCGTGCAGTTTCTTCTAACCTGTTATCAAAACATACTGAACAGCGTTTGCCTTTTTCAGGCTCATGTTCCAAACCTCGAACCGCTTCAAGCCACCCTTCGTAATTATAATCGCCTACATGCAAAATAATTCCTAGCTTGTCACAACTACGTTTAACATCCAAAAGTCTTAATTCGTACTCGCTAAAAGGATGAATATTAGGGTCATAAAAAAAGCCAACCAGCTTCTCGTTAGGATAACTTTCTTGAAGTTTTTGTAAAAAAAAGTGACTGTCTACAGAGCAACAAATATGAACGAGCATGGCATTTCTTTAAGAGTGTGGATTTCTAAAAGTATAACATAGGTAACATATAATCAATCTAGCCTTATAAAACTAATAGTGTTTTTAAATAGAAATATTGCAATTTATTGTATAATAAATTAGCCCTTAAAAAGGAGTCACAATGTTAAAGAAGTGCCTTAAAAGTGTTCTATTTTGGTTAATTTTTCTTCCCTCTTTCTATACACTGAGCGGTTTTATTATCCTTCCATGGTGGGCACAAACTAAGCTACCTAGTCTTCTTAAAGAAAAACTTAATCTTTCAATATCGATCGAAAAAGTACTCTTTAATCCTTTCACGTTTGAATTACATGTAAATAATTTAGCACTTCACGATACCAATGGAAGTAGTGTTATATCTTTAGAACATTTGTATGTTAATTATGAGCCAACCTCTTTGTTCAAAAAAGAGTTTTTCATCAAATCATTACTTCTTGACAAGCCTTTTATCGATCTTAAAATTGACACTTCGGGGAGCCTGACACTTTTAAATCTTTTTCCAAAGAGTAACTCAAGTGACGCTAACACTACGCACGACAATAGTCTTGCCATGCCTTTCATTATTGAGCATGTTGAAGTTCAAAATGCCAAAACGACGTTCCACGATGAACGCCCAAGTGTTCCTTTTAAACTTGAAATTGGACCTATGAACTATTCCGTAAACAATCTCAGCTTTTACAAAGATGATCTTAGTATTCATGCACTCAAAGTAATGCTGGAAAATGAAGAAAAGATCTCTATTGCAAGTAGCGCTTCTTTTGAACCACTCAAGTTTTATGGAGAACTCAACATTGTGCATCTTCCCCTCTCAAATTTTTGGCGATATGCATTACCCAGTATACCAGTGACACTCTCCCAAGGCGAACTTTCACTTAGAGTTCCTTTTTCAATTGACCTTAGCAAAGAAAAACCACTGGTGTCTTTAGAAAAAGCGTCTGCTTCTTTGGAAAATATTCGCTTTATGGATAATAATAAAACTGTTATCGAAGTGCCCTCTCTTAGCCTTGAAACGATTGATTTTGATTTACAGGCTTCCACGATTAGTGTAGAGAAAGCTATGATTACCAAACCTTTTGTGGATGTGCAACTGGAAAAAGAGTATGCGCTGAATTTAGTACGTCTGTTTACACCTAAAGATGCATCAACTCAACCAAAAGTTCAGACGTCCGCAAAACAAGAAGATACTATGAGTGCATGGAAATTTGCGCTTAAAACTTTGGAAGTTAATGAAGCAACCATCGATGTCACAGACAAAAATGTCAAAAGCACGCCTATCCACTTGGCACCTTTGAAACTGACTGCTCAAAACATTACACATGATAAAAATAGCCCTATTAGCTATGATTTAAACAGCACGATCGATACGACAGCCTCTTTAAAACTAAAAGGAACGTTTATTCCAGCAAACAGCTCGCTTGAAATGATGATCAATGCAAACGCGCTCTCTTTAGAAAAAGCACAACCCTACATCACGCTTTTTACAACAACACTGATTCAAGACGGTTCCTTATCGCTCACGTCTAAGCTAAGCGCTTCGTTTGATCAAAAACCAACGTTCAAAATAGAAGGAGATGCAACCGTTTCAAAATTTTCACTTGCCGATCAGTTCAAAAATTCTCTTGTTGCGTGGGAAACGCTTAATATTACCAATGCCTCATACACGCTTTCTCCTTCAACACTGAGCATGCAAACAATCATGCTAGATAAACCGTATATCAATCTTGACATCAAAAAAGATGGCACCACCAATTTTTTCAATCTTTTAAAGACATCAACAACGGCGCAGACACAAACACCTTCAAAAAAATCTAGCACACACGATGCGATGTCTATGTATATTGGCAATATCATACTCAAAAGAGGAACAACGCATTTTAAAGACGCTTCTTTACTTCTTCCTTTTGCGACATTTGCAGATCGCCTCAATGGATCGATGTCAACCCTTGATACCAAAAACACGAAACCTTCCGTGCTTAAACTCGAAGGAAAAGTCGATAAATATGGCTATGCAAAGATTGATGGATCTGTCTTGCCTTTTAACTTTAAAGATCGAGCCGCACTCAAAATTCTCTTTAAAAACATCGATATGCCTTCGCTTTCACCCTATACCAGTAAATTCATAGGTTATGCCATTAAAGAGGGAAAACTCTCCATGGATCTGAACTATAAAATTAAAAAAGGTGTCATGGAAGGTGCCAATAAAATCAACCTCGATTCACTCATCCTTGGTGAAAAGATCGAAAGCAAGGACGCGACCAATCTTCCTCTAGGACTTGCCATCGCTATTTTAAAAGATTCCAAAGGGCAAATCGACCTTGACCTTCCCGTGAGTGGCGATTTGAATGACCCTGAATTTCGCTATGGAAGCATCGTATGGAAAGCGATTGGAAACCTCCTCGGTAGTATCGCGACCTCTCCGTTTAAACTTTTAGGTTCTATGCTAGGGATTGAAACGGAGAATCTTAAAAGTATCGATTTTGCAGCGGGTGAGTCTGCCTTTATTGCCTCAGAAGAGGAAAAAATGGAGCAGTATCGTCAGATTTTAGACAAAAGAGCGGAACTCAAACTGATCATTACGCCAAGTTACAATGAAACCCTCGATACCAAAGCGCTTCAAGAGCAAAATGTTACGGCGCAAATCGAAGCATTGATTCCTAAAAAAAGTAAAGAAGATGACAGTTATAGCAAAACGATCAAAAAACTTTTCATTCAAAAATACTCGGATGATGCGTACAGTAAGCTGATGAAAACCTATAAAGAAGAAAATTTAGATCTTGGTACCATTCACGATGCTTTGATCTCTAAGATTGCAGAAGGTATCACGATAATGCCCGAAGCACTTCACGCTTTAGCACTTAAACGCTTCGATATCATCTTTCAAACTTTGACGACGAAGTATCAAATAGCACCTGCGCGACTCATCAAAAATGAGCCCAAAGCCAGTGATGCGATTCGTGAAGAGTGGGTGGGATGTTCGATTTCCGTGAGTAACTAAGAAAGTTTGGAGGCTCACATTTAAGCCTCCAAACCATACTTTAGCTAAGTGCTTCCAAAGCTTTTTTAACGTCGCTTGCGTGATCCTTAACTTTCACACTTGACCAAAGCTTAGCAATTTTTCCGCTTGGGTCGATCAAGAACGTTGAGCGAACAATGCCCATATACTCTTTACCACAAAACTTTTTCAACTGCCAAACACCATAGCTTTGCGCTACTTCAGTGCTCACGTCTGAAAGCAGTGTTATCTCGAGTTTTTGTTTGGCAATGAACTTTTGATGCGATGTTGTGCTATCAGGACTGACACCTAAAACAACCGCATTTAACCCCTCAAAACTAGGAAGTGCCGCCGTAAAATCACACGCCTCAGTTGTACATCCAGGTGTGCTGTCTTTTGGGTAAAAGTAAAGCACTATCCATTTTCCCTCAAGGTCTCTAAGTGAAATTTCGACATTATCTTGATTCGGAAGACTAAAAGAGGGAGCTTTATCGCCTATGTTTACCATACTATTTCCTTTGTT
>JAVHRG010000331.1:0-8141 GCA_036171535.1 Sulfurospirillum sp.
TGATGGCAAAGAACTTCAAAAAACATTAGGAGTGGATGCACTTGCCAGTACCGTGTGTGCGGTGGTCGGTGTTTCAACCACAACCGCATTTGTTGAGAGTGCTGCGGGTGTAGAAGAGGGTGGACGAACGGGTTTAACGGCGGTGGTGACAGGACTTTGTTTTATTTTAACCCTGTTTATGATGCCTCTGTTTAAAGCGATTCCTGAAAATGCGATCTATCCTGTTTTGGTCATGGTAGGCGTTTTGATGTTTGGTGAGCTTTCCCACATTAACTTTAAAGATACCGCCATTGCGGTTTCAACTTTCTTGATTGTCATTATGATGCCTTTAACCTTTTCGATTACGAATGGTTTGGCATTTGGTTTGATCTCGTATGTACTCATCAAATTGATCAAAAAAGAGTTTAAAGATATTAACTTTGGAATTTTGTTTCTGACATTGGTCAGTTTAACCGTGTTTATCGTACAGGAAGGACATTAATTTGCGTTATTACAGTTATGAAGAGTTTAAAGAAGATGTGAACACCCTTGCAAAAGAGATCAAGCCCTATGCGCCTGATGTTATTTTAGCGGTGGCTCGTGGTGGTATGACCTTAGGTCATTTTTTAGCAGAAGCGTTAGAGCTGCGTGATCTCTACTCCATCAATTCGGTGCATTATGAAGAGACACATAAGCTTGATACCATCAACATCTTTAATGTCCCTGATTTAAGCAGAGCCAAACGTGTTGTCATTGTCGATGATATCATCGACAGTGGTGAGACGATGATCGAGATAGAGCGTGTTTTAAAGGCAAAATACCCCGAAGTTGATTTTAAAATTGCTTCGGTATTTTACAAAGAAAAAGCACTGCTTCGTCCCGATTTTGCCGCTCGTGAAACAACCGAGTGGATCGAATTTTTTTGGGATTTTCAAATTGACACTATTAAATAGAGATGGGGGCAAAGGCTCCCTTTCTTATTTTCTGATTCACCATCAACTCCTCATCATTTATCTTTGTACCATCCTGACCCTCTGTACCCTTTATGCCGTTCAACCCATCCAGCCGCTTTTTGAAAAAGAGTTTGATTTAAGTCGCTTTGAGGCCGTCATCTTTACCACCGTGATTATGCTACCACTGGGTTTTGCACCGATCTTTTACGGTTATATTTTGGAGACGTTTTCATCCAAGCTCTTTTTGAGAAATGCTGTTTTAATGTTGGGGATTTTGGAGCTTTGCTTTTCGTGGAGCAGTACATATTCTATATTGCTGGTTATTCGTGCATTACAAGGCCTTTTAATTCCCGCAGTGTTGACCTCTTTAATGAGTTACATTAGCTTCATTACGCCTAAAGATAAGGTGCAGCAGTCTATTGGTTACTACATTGGTGCGACGATTTTAGGTGGATTTCTTGGTCGACTGCTTTCAGGAATACTGAGCGATCTGTTCGGTTGGAGACTCTTTTTTGTTTTCTTAGGTATCGCGCTTGTTGTCATGTTTGGAGCCCTTAGCTTTCTTAGTGAAGAGCTCAAAGTGGATTTTGTTAAGCCAAAACGTTCTCAAATCTTGGATGTCCTTAAAAATAAGACGTTTTTTAATATCTATGCCATGATGTTTTTTATCTTCTTTGTTTTTCAAGCACTGCTTAATTTTTTACCTTTTCAACTCAAAACATTCAGCTCCACGATTGGGTACGGCAAAGTGGGCATGATGTACGCGGGTTATATCATTGGGTTTATTATTTCTATTCGTATTTTATGGATGATTCGCCTTTTTGGAAACGAGACCAAGACGATTATTGTTGGGATTTTTACATACCTTGTAGGATTACAAGTGTTTCATGTGAATGACTATATGGTGATGTTTGGCGGTATGTTTGTCTTTTGTGCAGGCTTTTTTATTATTCACTCCGTAGCTTCAGGACTCATTAGCAAACTCGCGCATGAAAATCGTGCCATTTCCAATGGGTTGTATCTCTCATTTTACTACGCAGGAGGAACATTTGGAACATTTGCTCCGGGTGCTTTTTATCACTATTTAGGATGGGATGCTTTCTTGGTTCTTTTGTCATTGTTTGCAGCCTCTACACTCTATTTTGCAGTAAAATTACAACGAACACTCTGATCTTACTATCTTTACATGTAAAGAATGAGAGCCTATACCTTGGGATGTTATTTCTCCTCTCTTCGAGTGCTGAAATAGACCATTTTTAGCCACTCTCTCACTTGTTTCCATTATCTCTTCTTAATGAAAAAGAAGATACCATTTTTAGGATTCACCTAAACTATTTTTGGATTGTTCAATGCCATGGCTTAAACGCTTTCTTCCCGTTCTAACATCGTTATTAATAGGGCTAATAGGCGCCATAGTCTTTTCGTATTTGGGAACGCCTTTGCCGTGGCTTTTAGGTGCTATTGTTGCCATTGCCATTGCCAGTCGTTTTGATGCTCTTCCTCTTCGTTCCCCTAAAATGTTTTCTGCTCCTGCTCGTGCCGTTTTGGGCATTACCATTGGGAGTGCTTTTCATCCTGATATTTTGAAATATTTGGGCGATTTTATCTCCAGCCTTGTTTTAATCCTTCCCTTTGTGATGATTGTGACGTTTTGTGGGATGCTCTATTATTGGAAATGGCTTAAGTTTGAGAAAATGACAGCGTACTTTAGCGCCATGCCAGGAGGTCTTCTTGAAATGGTGATGTTGGCTGAATCGATGGGTGCCAATGTTTATAAAGTCACGTTGACCCAATCCGCACGACTGCTATTCATCGTTTTTACGCTCCCCTTTATCATCCAAGCAATGTCTCATGTCTCTTTAGATGGCAGGGCAAGCATTACGCAACCCTTTTTAAACAGTGATCCCCACGATATGATCATCTTAACTTTCTGTGCCCTTTTGGGCTGGTGGGGTGCTTTAAAGCTTAAAATCCCGGGTGGTACGATGATTGGTCCGATGTTTTTAGGCGCACTGATCTATGGCTCAGGGCTTGTCTATTCGCGTCCTCCTAATGAAGTGATTAAAGTCATTCAACTGGTTTTAGGCACCACTGTAGGTTTTGTTTTTGTGGGCGTTACGCTTAAAGAGATTGTCAAAGTTTTGGCACAAACGTTAGGCTATTTTTTTGTTTTGCTCCTCGTCTCATCCCTTTTTATTGCGATAGTCTCATGGATGACAGAATTTCCACTGCTCTCGATTATGTTAGCCTTTTCTCCCGGTGGTCAGTCAGAGATGAATGTCATCGCCATCATTGTTGGAGCTAATTTGCCGTATGTTGCCCTTCATCATATTGTGAGGATGTTGTTGGTCATGAGTGTTGCCCCTATGTTTGTCAAAGTGTTGCATAAGAAAGAGGGTCGATGAGTTTTGTTTTTTCTGAAGTGCCTCAAACAAGCACCGTAAGACGGCAAAAGGTCAATGACTTTTTGCAAAGTGTTGATCTGGAAATGTCAGAAGATGTCGAAATTTTCGTGATCGCCAAGGAAGATGATCGCATTGTTGCTTGTGGAGGACTTAGTGGGAAGGTGCTTAAAAACATTGCACTCGATGCGTCCATCAGAGGGGAGGGGTTAGCTCTGAGCCTGATGAGTGAACTCCTGAAAGTGGCATTTCGTGAGGGCAGGCATGATCTGTTTTTATTTACAAAACCAGACTATGAGGAGGTTTTTGAGTCATGCGGATTTAAGTATATTGAGCAAGCACATCATCAAGTCATTTTGATGGAGAACAGCTATAATATCGATCTGTATAAAAAAAGATTGCGTAAGTATAAACATACAGGTGATGTGGTAGGTAGCATCGTGATGAATTGCAACCCTTTTACCTTGGGACATCGCTATTTGGTGGAGCAAGCGTGTGAAAGCTCTGAGTGGGTACATCTATTTGTGGTGAAGGAAGATGCTTCCTTTTTTACGTTCAAAGATCGCTATCGCCTTATTTGCGAAGGCTTAGAAGATCTTGAAAACCTCACGATACATGAGGGTTCGGACTATATTATTTCTAAAGCGACGTTTCCGACTTATTTTATTAAGGACAAACGTCAGATCGACTCACTTTATACCGAGCTTGATCTTAATATTTTTAGAAATCATTTAGCCCCACAATTGGGTATTACACACCGATATGTGGGCGTTGAACCTTTCTGTGCCGTGACCAATGAGTATAACCAACAGATGAAAAAATTACTTCTTCGCCCGAGTGAATTTCCAGCCATTGAGGTGGTTGAACTTGGACGCATTGAGTATGGTGGTGAGCCAATTTCGGCTTCGAGAGTCAGAAAATTGATGCACGAAAACCGTTTGGAAGAGATACTACCTTTAGTACCGCCTACAACGTATGCGTTGATTGTGAAAATGATGTCTAAAGAGGAAGTGAAATGAACCAAAAATTAGAAACTGCGCACGCTGGAACACTCGAATCAAGCGATGCGTTTGTCCGTGTGATTCCTATTGATGAAAAAGGGATCGTGATAGAGTTGGAGAGTAGCGTTGAAGAGATTTACGGTGATGCCATTCGTGCTCTGATTTTAGAGGCAGCAACGGCTATGAAAATCGATGGGGTCAAGCTGATCGTTCAAGACAAAGGAGCGCTGGATTATGTTATCAAAGCGCGGGTTCAAACGGCTATTTTAAGAGCGACAGGTGAGAGCGAGCCTGATTGGAGTGCATTATCATGAAACAAAAACTACGAAGAAGTATGCTCTTTGTACCAGGTTCTAACACGGGGATGGTGTGTAACGCGTTTATCTACAAGCCAGACACCGTTATGTTTGACCTCGAAGACTCTGTTGCACTGAGCGAAAAAGACTCAGCACGTATGATGGTTTTTCATGCTCTGCAACACTTTACGTACAAAGACATTGAAACAGCGGTACGTGTGAATCCTCTCAATTCTCCTTTTGGTCTTTTGGACTTAGAAGCGTCTATAAGGGCAGGTGTGGATATTATCCGTCTTCCAAAAACAGACACAGTGGATGATGTGTTAGAGATGGAACAAGAGATTTCACACATTGAAAATCGTATCGGTAAAGGGAAAAAGACGATGCTTTTGGCTGCCATTGAAAGTGCTCTTGGCGTGGTTAATGCTGTGGATATTGCCAGATGTTCCAAGCGTCTGATGGGCATTGCTTTGGGTGCGGAAGACTTTGTGCGTGACCTTCATACCCAACGCACCAAAGAGGGACACGAGCTGATGGCGGCACGCAATCAAATCTTACTTGCAGCGCGCGCCGCAAAAATTGGTGCATTTGACTCCGTTTTTTCCGATGTCAAAGATAAAGAAGGCTTTATGCACGAAGTGGATTACATCAAAGGGCTTGGTTTTGATGGAAAGTCACTCATCAACCCCAATCAAATCCCGTGGCTTCACAGTGCCTTTGCACCAAGTCAGAAAAATATCAACTGGGCAATAGAAGTTCTTGAAGCTGCCAAAGATGCGAAAGAGCGTGGGCTTGGCGTTATTTCACTCGATGGTAAGATGGTCGATGCTCCTGTTATTTTAAGAGCCGAATGGATTATGGATTTGGCGCGTGCGTCTGGCGTTTTAGGAGAAGAGCAATGAAAGATCTACAAAAACAGTTTAAAACTGAAAATTTAACACCGATTAATGCGCCTTTTTTTACATGTAAAGCAAAAAATAAGGGTGAAGATCGAAGAGCAAAGCTGTGTGAGAGCATCGAAGAAGCCATCAAACGCTCAGGCTTGCGAGATGGCATGACCGTTTCATTTCACCATGCGTTTCGCGGTGGCGATCTTTTGATTAACAACGTGATGAACATCATCGCTAAAATGGGCTTTAAAAACCTGACATTGGCGTCTAGTTCACTCGCTTCCGTACACGATCCTATCATTGAGCATATCAAAAATGGTGTAGTTACGCAGATCTATACGTCAGGACTTAGAAGTAAACTCGGTGAAGCGATCTCTAAGGGACTCATGGAAAAACCCGTACAAATTCACTCGCACGGTGGACGTGTGCACTTACTCCAATCGGGTGAACTTAAAATCGATGTGGCTTTTTTAGGTGTGCCCGTATGTGACGCCTTTGGTAATGCCAATGGCTACTCAGGTCGCTCAAAATGCGGCTCACTCGGTTACGCGATGATCGACGCGCAGTATGCAGACTATGTTGTTGTCCTCACCGAATCTTTGGAAGAGTACCCCAATGTACCTGCCAGCCTTCATCAAGACCAAGTGGACGCCGTGGTTGTGGTAGAAGAGGTAGGTGATCCTTCTAAAATTGGTGCGGGCGAGACGCGGATGACGACCAATCCTAAAGAGCTTTTACTCGCCAGTCACACAGCCAAACTCATCGAGCATTCAGGACTTTTCAAAGAGGGCTTTAGCATTCAAACAGGAACAGGTGGTGCTTCTTTGGCAACGACGGTCTTTT
This sequence comes from Sulfurospirillum sp., assembly GCA_036171535.1. Lineage (GTDB taxonomy): Bacteria > Campylobacterota > Campylobacteria > Campylobacterales > Sulfurospirillaceae > Sulfurospirillum. The sequence goes on from JAVHRG010000331.1 coordinate 6,365, forward strand.
TAAGTGAAAAGATGGAAGAGAAGGGCATTCATGCAAGCTTTGGGCTGGGTGGCATCACGGGTACGATGGTCTATATGCTCAAACGTGGTCTTATCAAAACGCTTTTAGATGTACAAAGTTTTGATGAATTTGCCGCAAAATCGTTGGGTGAAAACAAAAACCACATCGAGATTAGTGCCAACGAATACGCCAACCCAAGCTCCAAAGGTGCTTCCATTAAACAGCTTGACATCGTTGTTTTAAGTGCTCTTGAGGTCGATCTTGACTTTAACGTCAACGTTATGACAGGTTCAAAAGGCTTTTTACGAGGCGCATCAGGAGGTCATAGTGACACGGCGGCTGAAGCAAAACTTTCCATCATCGTAGCACCCCTTACGCGTGGACGTATTCCAACCGTCACCAAACGGGTCAATACCATCGTAACCCCAGGTAGCAGCGTTGATGTGCTCGTCACCGATCAAGGTATCGCGGTCAATCCGAAAAATGTGGAACTCAAAGAGCGCCTTAAAAAAGCAGGACTTCAAATCGTCGAAATAGAAGAACTGTATGAGCGAGCCATTGCGCTGTGTGGTGTCCCTTCTGAAATCAAATACACCGACAAAATCGTTGCGGTCATTCGTTACCGTGATGGTTCTATCATCGACGTTGTGCGCCAATTGGCATAAATGATAGACCAACCAACGTCGATAGATGCTATTTTACACGCCAAAGAAGAGCGTGCTTTGAAGCAAAAAGAGCTTTTAAGCCGCCATCCTTTGGCATCGCTTATCTCCCTTACGATCAACATTCCCAGCCTCATTAAACTTTCGCATGAAGCGGTGGTTGTGCATGAAATTGCGCATCAAGCGCTATTCGAAATGCTCCACACGGAAGGTATAGAATTGTTGGCGTGCGAGCGTAAACAAGCCCCTATGGGAGCAGAATCTTTTTTTACATGTAACGTCGAAGCCAAGGCGCTTAAAGTCTTTACATGTAAAGTAGAAAACAGCCATTTCCTCGGTCGTTTGATGGATATTGATGTGCTGGATTTTACGGGAAAAATTCTCTCTCGAAGCGCTCTTGGGCTTCCCAAACGTCAGTGTTTTGTCTGTGAAGAAGAGGCACAGCTTTGCGCTCGGTCTCAAAAACACACGTATGCGGAGTTAAACCTTCATATCAAACGCTTGGTTGAAAAACACGCGTTTGCCCCTTCTTTTGCTTTGTGGTGTGAACGTGCCATGCAAACTGAAGTTGAACTCACCCCCAAACCAGGACTGGTAGATTGTGCCAACAGTGGCGCACACCGCGATATGGACATTCACACCTTCTACGTGAGTATTCGTGCCATTAAACCATTTGTGCCACAATGGATTCAAACCGCACAAACCTACGCCAACGAAGATGCAAAACAGAGTTTTGCAAGACTTCGAGATATTGGCATCGCGTGCGAAAAAGCGATGTTTGAAGCAACGTCAAATGTCAACACCCACAAAGGAATGATCTTCTGTTTGGCTGTCTTATGCGGCGCGATAGGACGCCTCAAAGGGTGCGATCAAAGCGTTACATGTAAAAATTTACAAGCCCAAATGCAAGCCCTATGCGACCATTTGGTCGAAGATGATCTTTTACATGTAAAGCCCAACAGTGCAGGAGCACGCTTCTTTTATGAAACGGGAAGCACGGGTATTCGGGGCATTGCGCAGAGTGGTTTTAGCATTCTTTTTGAGCAAAGTTTACCATTTTTTCAAGCGTGTAAAGAAGAAGAGGGCGAAGAGATAGCCCTTAAAAAAACCCTACT
>JAVHRG010000332.1:0-8126 GCA_036171535.1 Sulfurospirillum sp.
TAAGTATGGTAACAACAGCAAATATCGCTTTATCTCCTATCGGAATAAACGATAGTCTTGAAAAACTAACTTCTAGTCATACTATCAATTTTGATGATTTTAGGAAGCAAAAAACAGCTTTATTTATCAAAGTTCCTGCGAATAAACAGAAACAATATAGCTTTTTACAAAACATCTTTTACTATCAGTTCTTTAGCTATATGATGGAGACTTTACCAAGTAAAAACGACCTACCAGTCTTTTGTTTACTTGATGAGTTTGGAAATCTTAATTTACCGAATTTTGAGACGATTATCACGACCATTAGAAAATACAATGTCTCAATATCTATCATCTTGCAATCCATTCATCAACTTGAAAGCAAATATGGAAAAGCCAATGCAAGTACGATTCTAAACGGCGGTATTGCTTCAAAACTATTTTTCAATGGTGCAGATTTGCCAACAAGTGAAATGCTCTCTAAAATGATGGGAGATAAGGCATATATCAGAACAAAAATCGATGGTACGGTTTATCTTAGAGATGAGCCAGTAATGACAATCAGAGATATTAGAACGATGGAAGATGATGAAGCTTTGTTTGTAATGACAAACAAGCTACCACTCAAAGTTCAAATGAAACCTTACTTCAAGGATTTCTTCCTTAGTCGCTATACAAAACGGACTCCGCTGGTTTTAAATAGTAGTATAAAAAACACTGCTATAGAGTATATTGATCTAAATTACGAGAAAGTATAATGGAATTTTTACACTCCTTGATAAATAACATCAATCAACAAATGCTCGTTCTTGCTTTGCTTCTTGTATCAATTGGATGGTTTATCTCTCAATATGCCAAAAATTCTATACCAAGGCTTATTTTTATAGGTATTGGAACATATATCATACTAACTTATCCACCGCTACACTTCTATACTTTTATTGCTATAGGTTTTGTTTTGGCACATATCTTCTTTTTGTTGCGATTCTTGCAAGTGCAATACTACATCTTTAAAGAAGCCTCAATCAATAGCTATTACCTTATGCTGACTATTTACGGAAAGATTTTGAGTGTTTTCAAATGGATACTATCTGTTTTTGAAACGATCAAAATATTGTTTCAAACAAAAAGCTTTTCAAGGGCTAAAAGTAGCTATAAAAAAGATAACGAGCAAGAACAATATTATTATCGTGATTATGGATTTAAAGATAGTAGTTCTGAATCAAAACAAAAAAGTGAAGAATCCTATCAAGAGCATAGCTCAAAGTATGAATACAAAGAGCCACCAAAACAAGAAGTGCCAAAAGATGATATTTTAAATCCAACTGGCAATAAGGACTTTGACCGATTTTTCTCTAAATCAAAATACGATGTTATCGGTGTTGCTCCCTCTATGTCTTATGATGAAATCAATAAAGCCTACAGGGCTTTAGCTAAAAAGTTTCATCCTGATTTAGGAACAATAAAAGATGAGAGTGGGCTTGTCATGAAACGAATCAATCTAGCTTTTGATTGTTTCAAGTCGCATAAAAAAGGTAATGCAAATCATAAATGTGAATTTTGTAGAGGAGGGTATTAGTATGGGATTGATATTAAGAGGGATTTTTTTACTAGTAGCTTATTACTCCATACCATTTTTTATGGGAGCAATTACACACGATACAGGGCATTCTAGCTTTTACCCTTTAATTATCCCAGTGCTTGGCTCTATGGCTCTTATTCTAGTTCTCTCACGATTAGGCAAACAGAAGCTTCTAATATGGCTACCTTTTATTTTTATAATAATTGCTTTTCAAGTAAAACAAGGAAGTTTTTTCAACTATACACTCATCGGATTAGCAATGTGTATGTTATTTTTTAATGCTATTAGACCTTGGAATAGATAGAGAATTTTCGAGGTTACACATAGGTTACACTTCGAAAATTTTAAGAGGTATTTTTAAAGTCAAAAACGGCTTTAAAATTTCTATTTTATTTTCATTTTGAACTATAATTATGATTAAAAAAGTGCTTTGTAAATAAATGAAATAAAGGGCTGAATAAGTTTGAAAAGTTTTTAAGAAAGTCTCGTGAAGTGCTATTTAAAGGGATTTTGTAAAAGGGGGTGGATGGGGATACAGGATTCGAACCTGTGAATACCACGACCAAAACGTGGTGCCTTACCGCTTGGCGAATCCCCAAGAAGAACATCATTTTAAAAACTGGTTGCGGGAGCCGGACTTGAACCAGCGACCTTCGGGTTATGAGCCCGACGAGCTACCAACTGCTCTATCCCGCGATATTATAAATAATACAAAGGGAAGCGAACCCTGATAACTGGAGCTAAACCAGTTAACTTAGCGCTTGGTGATATTCAACCAAGTCGTTAATTGAGGTGAAATTATAGTCATTTTTAATTTGTTTGTCAAGGGTAATTTACTATAATCATTTAAAATCAATTTTGGAGCGAAAATGCCGATACAAAGAGTCAAACAAGCGATAGAAGATATCAAGCATGGTAAGATGGTAATGATGGTCGATGATGAAGACAGAGAAAACGAGGGTGACCTTGTTTTTGCAGCAACATTTTCGACTCCTGATAAAGTCAACTTTATGGCTTCGGAAGCCAAAGGTTTGATCTGTGCACCTGTCACAGAAGAGATCGCCAATCGTTTGAACCTTAATCCAATGGTGAAGAACAATGACTCTCAGCATGAAACAGCTTTTACCGTTTCAGTGGATGCACGTGTCTGTACGACAGGAATTTCTGCGTATGAACGTGACATTACGATCAAAATCCTTGCAGATGCGCTCAGTCAACCTTCTGAACTTGTAAAACCTGGACATATTTTTCCATTGATTGCACGTAAGGGTGGAACACTGGTTCGTACAGGACATACAGAGGGTTCGGTTGATTTGTGTCGCTTAGCAGGTCTTTATGAAGTTGCTGTTATCTGTGAAGTCATGAAAGAAGATGGTCACATGGCGCGACGTGATGATCTGGATATTTTTTGTAAAAAACATGACATGAATATTGTTTATATTTCGGATATTGTGGCGTATCGCATGCAATCTGAGTCATTGGTACGAGAGGTATTTTCATCCAATGTTCAGTTTTTTGGCGCACAAACGCGAAAAATAGACATGGTTGATCACGAAGGAAATCATCATATCGTCTATGCTTTTGGAGAAATCGGTAAGACGAGTGCGGTGAAGTTTCACCATATATTGCCAGATAATGAACTATTTTCTAATGAAAAAAAATATCAAGGCATTTTAAAAGCGATTGAGTATCTTAAAAAGAACAATGGTGTTTTCATTTTTGTCGATAGTGAATACACCACTAACCCAGAGCTTCGAGAGTTTGGTATTGGTGCGCAAATTCTTAAAAAATTGGGTATTGAAAATATTGATCTTATTTCAATTACGTCACGTAAAGATTATGTGGGTCTCTCAGGCTTTGGGCTCAACATCAATCAAGAGATCGTTCTCTAAATCTTTACATGTAAAGGGGTTCTATGGATTTTTTTCTACTTTCAGCACTGGTACTTTTAGCGGTAACGGCTATTATGGTGACTATTTCCAAACATATGGGGCTTGGTTCTATCTTAGGATTGCTGATTGCGGGAATTATCGTAGGGCCTCATACCCCTGGACCTATTGTTACCAGTGAAGTTGAAAATTTACGCCATTTCACGGAATTTGGTGTGGTCATGTTGCTTTTCATCATTGGTCTTGAAATGCAGCCTGCCAAGCTGTGGTCTATGCGTAAAGAGGTGTTTGGCTTGGGCTCGCTTCAAGTCATTGTCTCGGGTGTCGTTCTTGGGCTATACATGAGTTTTTTCGTGGATCGTTTCAGTGTTGCAATGCTTTTAGGCTTTACATTGGCTCTTTCTTCTACCGCATTTGTCATGCAGATTTTGCAAGAAAAAGGCAAACTCAACACAGAGCATGGTAAAAATGCTTTTGCAATTCTCCTCCTTCAAGATTTAGCCGTTGTCCCTCTTTTAGCTGTACTTCCTTTGCTCTCAACGCAACCAAAAACAACCAATGTTCCATGGTTTGAGTCCTTAGCAACCGTTGTGGTTATGTTTGGACTTTTGATTATTTTTGGGCGTTATATCATTCCAAAAGCACTGGATAAAGTGGCTAAACAGCGCAATAAAGATGCTTTTTTACTGCTTACTTTGCTGAGTGTTGTCCTTTCAGCGTACTTAATGGATCATGCAGGGCTTTCGATGGCACTGGGTGCTTTTTTAATGGGAATGTTTCTCTCCACATCACGTTATAGTTTTCAAATCGAATCGAGCCTTGATCCTTTTAAAGGTATCTTGATGAGCCTTTTCTTTATTGCTGTGGGTATGTCAATCGATTTTAAAGCCATTATGAACGATCCATGGATTTTTAGCGAACATATTGTGGTTATTTTAGTGCTCAAAGCATTGATTATCTTTTCGCTGATGCTCGCATTTGGGGCAACGAAAAGTGGTGCGATCAAATTGGCCTTTTTACTCAATCAAAGTGGTGAGTTTGGCTTTGTTCTCTTTGGTGCGGCAAAGGCATTAGGTATCATTGATGACCAGCTTTTTGTTGTCGGAATTGGTGTCATTTCGATTAGTATGCTTTTCACCCCAGTCCTTTATAGCTTTGGGTGTTCGCTTGCCAACAGACTGGCGAAAGTTTCTCAGTTTTCATACTTTGAAAATGCGAGTATGGAGCAAAAAGTGGTTGTTGCAGGTTATGGTAGTACGGGTAAAGTGATTGCTCGGATGCTCAAAAGTAGCGGTATCCCTTTTATGGTGTTTGACATTAATGCTAATGAAGTAGCGCTCGGTCGCAAGGAAGGATTACCGGTCTTTTTTGGGGATATTACGGACTTAAAACTCCTCACTACCATTAAACTTGATCAAGCTTCGATGATTATTGTCTCGATTGATCATAGTCTTAACGCCATTAAAGTTGTCAAGCACATTAAAGAGAACTATCCGCATATTAAGATTTTAGCACGAGCGCTCGATATCAAAGCAATGGATAAGATGCTCTTTGCAGGGGCAAGTTGGGTGATCGCCGAGACCTTGGAAAGTAGCATTCGCACCGGCTCAGAAGCACTCAGTCAACTGGGGGTTCAACCGAGTGAAATTGCAACATTGTTAGAATCCTTGCGTAAAAACGAGTATGAACTCATCCGTGAGATTACCAAAGCATAAGCAAGCTTTACATGTAAAAGGAGAAGGAGAAAAAATGAGTCGTTTATCTATTTTTTTATCAACACTTGTCAGCAGTATCATCATGTTTGGATGTACCACGTCTGCACCAAATGAGCCTTCAATCAGCGTTGAGACAAATCAAACGAAGAGTGGTGATACTGCTGTTGAAACAGCTTTGGAACAAAGAGTGCAAGAGGTGTATTGGAAATTAATTGGTGTTGACGGTAAAGCTGTCATGGAAGATCCTAATGGACGTGAAGCGTATATCATTTTAAAGCTAGAAGGCAATCGCTTGCAAGGCTTTGGTGGATGTAATATTTTGCTAGGAAGCTATGAGTTGAATGAGAACGATCATACCGTACATTTTTTACGCGTTGCTTCAACCATGATGGCATGTTCTCAATTAGCAGATGAATCTGAATTTTTAAAAGCGTTGGAAAAAGTAGATCATTATAGTATCGATGAAGGTGTGCTATTACTTCAAAAAGCGGGTAAAACCGTTGCAACATTTGAAGCGTCTTATCAGCCCTGAGAAGCGTGTAAACAGGATGCTCTTTGTAGGTCTAAAAGGCTTTTTTCGTGCGATGAAAAGCTCTTTAAAACATGACTTGTTTTCATAAAATCGTATTCTGCAAGAAACAGTAATGCTTCCATCCGTTTTTGAAGGGTCGTAATTTCTTCAAGTTGCGCTGTCAAGATCGTTTTGTACTCATTACATGTACGCTCTTTTCGCAATGCTATTTCAATTTCTCCCCGCATAATGGTTAAAGGCGTGCGCAGTTCATGCGACATTTGGGTATTGAATGCCTTGATGCTTATAAAGGAGCTTTCCAAGCGTTCTAGCATAGCATTAAAGGCGATAGCAAGCTGATTGATCTCATCATCGCTTGAGCGTGTTTCAATGCGTTTAGAGAGCTCTTTTGCGCTAATGGTCTGAATATTCTTCAGCATCTCTTTGAGCGGTTGAAAGTATCTGCTGATTAAAAAATAGCCTCCAAAACTCGACAAGATTACAATAAATGGCGTCAATAACCACTGCGTTCTTAAGAAGTGTTCAATGGCTTCATGTATCTGAACCACACCCGAGTGGTTTTCCCTAAGGTTGTGCTCAACATTGATAAAAAGCGCATAGTTGAAACTGGCCAAAACAACGGTTTGAATAAGAAGGTACCACAAAATCAATTTGAGTTTAATGCTCAACATGTTCATCCTTGGTAAGCCGTATAATCACGATTTCACTAGGAGCACGAAAGCGAAAGTTCAAGCCCCAACTACCATAACCCGTTGTCACAAAGATCTGTGTTTTGCCATAACGATGTAAGCCTTGAAGATAAGGCTGAAAAAGCCTGACGATATACCCAAAAGGATAAATTTGCCCACCATGCGTATGACCGCTAAGTTGTAAATCAATAGAGGCATTTTTCGTAAAGCGAATGTCTTTGGGCTGATGTGCCAACAAGATGGAAGGCACATTGGGATTGAGGTTTGCTAAAAGCTCTTTTTCATGGCGTTTAATGCCGAAGTATTTACTAAAGGCATCGCTAAGACCTGCAAGTTGTAATCGATCATCACCTCTGCAAAAGGTGAGAACACGATTGTCTAAACGGGTGAATCCTAGTGCTTCAATCTCATGGGAGAGTGCTTTACATGTAAAAAGAAGATCATGATTGCCGCTGACAAAATAGACAGGATGCTTGATCTTCTTTAAAATATCCAGATGCGCTCGTATCTTAGAAGGAAAAGTATCGAACAGATCGCCCGTGAGAGCGACCATATCGGTAGAAAGAGCATTGAGTTTTGAAACCAAGTTTTCAAGCGCATGAAGCGGTGTTTTAGCGTTTACATGTAAATCGCTCAGATGCACCATCGTAAAATTTTCAAAAGAGGGAGGCAGCTTTTCGATGCCAATCGTCATACTCTTGAAATTTAATCTTTCATACGCTTTTTCAAACATCATTTCGTCTTTTATCTTTTTGCCAACGTAAGGTCATACGAGATGACAACTTCATCACGTACACTTAAGAAAAGAAGGGTTGGAGGCTCAATACCAAAGTCGCTCATCTTGATGTTAAAGCCACCTTTGAGTTTCAAAAGATCACTTTGATCGGTTATATCCGCTTTTGTGTCAATCTCTTTGATCTGTTTATTGAGGGTGAGTGTTCCTAAGAGATGATAGCCATCAGCCTCTTTTGTGACCTCTTTGAGTTTGAATGTTGTACTCGGTTGTGCTTTTACATGTAAAGCTTCATACATGTGCTCATCACGTTTGTCATTTTCACTTTTAAGGTTTAAAAGATCAAGTGAAATGTCGCCTTTAAGGGATTCAACGGCATCGTCCATGCTGAGTTTGGTAACGATTTGAGTGCTTTTAGGGTTGATATTGCTATCCCCTAGTATCTCAGTTTGTGCTCCAATTGAGCCCTCTTTAAAAGTAAGCTCTTTTGCATACATGCTACCGCAAAGCAGTGAAGCACTTATCAGTGAAAACGCGATTTTAGTAAACATTGTTAATCCTTTTTTGAGAAGTTTGATAGATAAAGCTATAAATTTCTGCACATAAGAGTATGCAGATAAAGATAACGCCAACATAGGTGTAGCCGCCAAGCGCGCTAAGGAGCCCACCACCACCTGCGATCCAGCCTGTTAAGACCATGATCATTCCTAAAAGCCTGAGATTTCCTAACTTTGAAAGACGTTTGAGAATGACAAAGTTATAGTACGAAATAACAAAAGGGTACACCATACTCAAAAGCACCGCTTCACGCGAGGCATAGAGCATGTAACTTAGAGCAAACAAAGAGACAATGATAAATGAATGATGCTCTTTAAGTGTGTCACGAAGCAGATAGGCTGAGCCCATCCCCACCAAGTGAAAGACTAAAATGAGATGCCACGTTTGGGCTCTCCAGATAGAAATGTCGTTACTTCGTGAAAGTGTCTCAAAGAGATTGGCATCTAAAA
>JAVHRG010000333.1:0-8071 GCA_036171535.1 Sulfurospirillum sp.
GTGTAAACCACATTGTCGTATCATCGTGTTTCATCATGCCCATATGTGTTTTGTATGCTTGATATTGTCTAAAGTTAATAGGCAATTTACGCATTCCAAGCATTGCGTGTACAATAAAAACTGCAAACACAAACAATACAATCCCAGAAACGATTATAGGCTGTGGTTCGCTAAGGAACATACTGCCTTCAAACATTTTGGTTATGGCGTACATAAAATCTTTGCTGATCAAAATAGTTGCAACAAAGAACATATGTCCCCACATAAACAAACCTAAGAAGAGTCCAGTTGCACTTTGAATATAATCAAGTTTGGCTGGAACTCTACTCTTTTTCCCCTCAACGCTCGTACCTAAAAACCCTTCAAGTAGGTCACTCACATCTCATCCTTTTTGTGAAGTTTGATAAACGCTCTTAAATGTGCAAGACAACACACTTAGGAATGCCAATCTCTTACAAAATCCCCTATTTAGGGAAAGAGTAACAAATTTGAACAATCAATGATTATGTCGTTTTGTACATACTAGTTGAAATTATAATACACGAAAGGGGATTTAAAAGGGATTTTTTTATCCCTTTTTCCCCCGTTTGATTATTACGCCATATAATAATAAAGAGGCAATTATCATCAGAATAGAAAGGGCTTGACCCTTACTCATCCAGTCGCCATAGACAAAGCCGATTTGAAAATCTGGCTCTCTCCAAAACTCTGCAATAAAACGTCCAAGAGAATAGAAAAATCCATAAAGAGCAATGAGTTCACCATCATATTTTTTGAAGTTTCGATAAAAGTAGAGCACTACAAAAACCATCAACCCCTCAAGGAGTGCTTCATAGAGTTGAGAAGGATGGCGAAGGACGCCATCCACGTAAATGCCCCAAGGTACATCCGTAGGACGACCAAAAAGTTCTTGATTGAGAAAATTACCCATGCGCCCAAAAATATACCCTACGGGAACACTTAAAGCAACGACATCCAGGAGTTTCCAGACATTGATTTTATGTTTGAGATAAAAAAGCCATGTACCGATAAAAAAGCCAACAATAGCGCCATGATAACTCATACCACGAATGCCTACAAATGTTCCATCGATGAAAGGATTGAACATTTGCCATGGATGAGCGAGATAATAATCCACATGCGGATCATAAAAAAGAATATAGCCAATACGGGCACCTAAAACAATGCCAATTTCAATCCAAATAAAATAGCTCTCTAAAATTTGATTACTAAAACCTAAATTGTCTTTTTTAACAAACCATTTGGCTGCGTACAGGGCCCCTAAAAGTGCAAATATGTACATAATGCCATACCAATGTACGGCGATAGGTCCTAACTTAAAAGCGACAGGGTCAAATTGACTGTAAATATTATTCCAAAATTGCATTCAAATCCTTACATGTAAAAAAATATTTTACTGTGTTTACATTAAGAGAGAGTTTAGGAAGTAGCGAGTGAGTGTATCTCTATTTCAACACGGTTACGACCCTTCTCTTTTGCTCTATAAAGTGCCTCATCCGCTCGTGCAACCATACTTGTTTCATCATCCGCTAAATGATACGTTGCTACTCCAAAACTAGCTGTACGATTGCCAGCATATGCAAAATTTTCTGTGGCAATGAGACCGCGAAGCTTTTCTGCCAATATACATGCATCCGCAGCATTCGTTTCAGGAAGAAGAATCAAAAATTCTTCCCCACCCCATCGCCCAACAGCATCTTCAAAGCGCACATTGGTTTTGAGAAGTTTCGCAATGCATTGCAACAAGCTATCACCTACTTGATGGCCATATGTATCATTAACTAATTTAAATTTATCAATATCAAGAAGAATAATTGAAAGAGGTGTCTGATGACGTTTTGCAATACTTAAATAATAAGCAAAAAGTTCATCGAGCTTAAGGCGATTATACAATCCCGTTAACCGATCGGTAATTGAGAGTTCTTCCACTCTTTTTTTATCCGTAATATTATGATGAATTGCCGTATAACCCATCAAATGATACTCTTCATTGTATCGCGGCGCAATAATAGCTTCTACCCAGTAATCAACACCTTTTTTAGATATATTTTTGATCTCTCCATACCATGAAATTCCTTTTTTCAGAGAAGTCCACATCTCTTCATACAGTGTTGAGGGCATATCTGGATGTCTTACAAGATTATGACTTCTTCCAATCAACTCTTCTTTACTATAACCTGAAATTTTACAAAATGCCTCACTCACTTCTGTAATAATACCATCAATATTCGTACTTGAAATAATCACATGCGCATCAATAATTTGAAGTTGTTTTTCAAGTTCATATTTAGACTTACGATATGCAGTAATATCACTAAAAGTCACTAATACGGAAGTAATCTTGTCAAAATTATCTGAAAAAATTGGCTGAACATTCATTTGCATCCATACAAGAGTGCTATCTTCGCGTCTAATTCCCATAATGATATTATGTTGTGGTAGCCCCGTATTTAAAGCTATTTGCGAAGGGTATTCTTCTTTATTAAACACTGAGGTATCTTCATGAACAGCACTCCATTTAGAGTTACTACTGAAATTACCAACAATATCACTTTTTGTAAGATGCAACATCTCTTGGGCTGCTAAATTGCATTCAATAACCATGCCTTGATCATCCAAAACCATAATACCTTCTTGCATCGTCTGAAAGATAGATCGTATTCCTGCTTCGGATTGAGAAAGCTGCTTTGTCTTTTCATTTGCTATTGCATATGCTTTTTTTCGTGTTCGTTGAAGTACATAAATTAATCCTGTGAACACGCTAAAAAAGAGGAGACTCAAGAGCATTTGAATCCACGGATAATAACGACTATCACTCATTTCAAACACTTCTTTAGCTTTAAAATGAAGTGTCCATATTTTTCCATATATTTCTAAAGAAATGTAGCCGTTTAATCTTGGATCAATCAAATTGGGGTTGGAATCATAAAGAAGATTTTGCTCCAAAGGTACCGCACCATCATAGATTTCAAAATCTACTAAAATATAATGACTTTTCAAGAGTTGTTCAAACATTTTCTTAGCATCAATGGCTATAAAAAGAACACCTTTTGCCTCCTTGAGACGTTCTTCTTGAGAGATGGGAACCTCCTTTGTTTGATACAAAGGGAAAAAAATTGAAAAACCTACTTGATTATCGGTAATGTATTTTTGAGTCAAATTGATTTTCGAGGATACTGTTGCATCTGCACGCATAAAAGATTGATGCAATGCCTCTTTCCGTGTGATTTCCGAAGCCAAGTCAAGACCAAAAGCTTTTTCATTGATATCAGACATCGGTTCTAGATACATTATAGGGAACAATACAGCATTGGATGATGCATTGATTTGAGAAATCGTATAACCAGCAAACCCCTCATTACGGACACTTTGTTCATATTTTAAGCGCTCTGATGGAGGGACTAAAGGGGCATACCCTAAAGCTCTCAATCCTAAAAATTGCTCATTGATATGATTTTTGAGGGCAAATTGTTTCCACTCTTCACGTGATACACCCTCCGGTGAGACACACATAAAAGCTGCTACGCTACGAATAAGTTGAATATGAGCGTTAAGTTCTTTATGAATTAAATTGGTAATAGTATTTGAAGCAGATTGAAAACGAATTTGCTCTTTCTCATTAATCCAAAGAGCACTCTTCCATGCAATCAAGGAAGAAAATAAGAGACCTATGAGTAAGAAAGCCCATGGTAAGAGCGTAGATTCCCAAATGCGCCGCAAAAACGCTCCTTCCTAAAATTTCATACGAGATTGTAGCGTATTTGGAAAAAGGAATCTACACCCTATTCATAGAGACAAGAGTTTTACCCTTGCCTCAAACTATCATTTGACTTGAACTTTTTTAACTTCCGTTTTTTCAACTTTTAGTTTAGGGAGAATAACTTCCAAGACACCGTTTTCACTGCTGGCTTCAATGTTTTCGACATCGACATTTTCAGGTAGTGTGAAACTTCTTTGAAACTTGCCATAGCTACTCTCAACTTTGTAGTAGTCTTTCTCTTGACGCTCTTCTTTAAAACTTCTCTCACCTGAAATGACAATTTGATTGTCTTTAATATCGATGCTGATATCCTCTTTTTTGACCCCAGGAAGATCAACTTCAACATGGTAAGCAAACTCACCATCGCGTGTACTCACCGTCGGTTTAAACGCTGAAATACTACTTTCATCACTTTCAGCAGGATAGTAAAACAGTCTACTTTCCAACTCTTTAAGCTCTTTGTACGGATTAAATCGTGTGACTAACATGGTAAACTCCTCCATTTTTTGAAAGAAGTTTAGTACATGTAAAACTGTTTGTCTGCCACTTAAGTGGCACTTGTCAACATTTTTAATTACATCTATTCTATAGGGAGATGTTCTAAAAGATTTTGAGAGTCCTTGATGAAAATCTCTTTGCGTTTGATATCAATAAGTCCTTGTTTTTTTAACGATTGTAAATTTCGGTTGAGTACTTTTCGCACTGTACCGACAAGGCTTGCAAGCTCTTCATGCGAGAGATTATGAATGAGTTTCAAGGTCTGTTTATCACCTTGTGTTTCAATGTTTTTAGCAATCAATTTTACTAAGCGTGTGGTCGTATCATAAAGGGAAAGATCGCTTGCTAACGTTTCAACCTCACGAAGCTGTTTAGCAACATAGGGTAAAAAAAGCTTGTTGAAAGAAGGTTTTGTTTCAATCCACTCGCGAAAAAGCTCAATGGGAAAAACAAGTAATTTGACATCATCCAGTGCCATTGCCACATTTTCATGCACTTTCGCATCTAAGAGTGTAATGATGTCGTACATATCGCCTTTGGATAAAAGATAGAGAATTTGCTCTTTGCCATTTTCAAAGTTGATTTGTGAGATTTTCACCCGTCCTTCTAAAATGACAAAAAAGTGCTCCATACACTCTTCGGGTCGCATCAGAATTTCGCCTTTTTTAACATGTACCACGCGCCCAAAATGCTCGATGTCTTCTTTGAGTTCTTGCTGTATAACATCCAATGCGTACATCACTCGCCCTTTACTTCCCCATCGACATACATCCACGCTTTGCCAAAACGTTTAAAGCGTGAATGTTCACCATGTAAACCTTCATGCCCATCTTGCATAAACGAAGCACGAAAAGAGACTTTGCCTACTTTATCGCTTTCGCCACCTTGCCACGTCTCTGCAACTTCAAGTTTTGTCCACGCCAAATCTTTACATGTAAAGGCGATCTCTTCTTTCAACTTCTTTGTCCGATGGCTTGGATGCGTGGTTTCATAGAGATAATCGATCAATCCAAATACAAATGCAGTATAACGTGAACGCATTAGTGCCTCGCACGTTGGAGCGTTATACTTCTTATGGTATGGCTCGCAACATGTAGCGTAGGTTTTGCCACTACCGCACGGGCAGAGATTTGCTTCTTTCATTCTTCCTCTTTGGAGTACATTTAAGCACTTATTATACACGCATTTCGTTAAATCTCATCTTCTGAAAAGGCTGGATTCAACTGTTTCTATCGCTTGTTTGGCTACAATAATGCTTTAATTATCATAAGGTTTTTTTGCAATGTATTCTTCGATTTTTTCTTTGGGGAAGCCATGGTTTCCTGTTATTGGATTAACCATTTCCGCATTTATTTTTAACACTACCGAATTTGCTCCTATTAGCTTACTCACCGATATTGCAAGCGATTTTAGTATTAGCGAAGCGCATGTAGGACTCATGATGACGGTTTATGCGTGGGTGGTTGCGAGCCTCTCTTTGCCGTTGATGCTCCTCACCAAAGATATGGAACGTCGACGTTTGCTTCTGCTTTTATTTGCTCTGTTTATTGCCAGTCATATTCTCTCCGCTATTGCATGGAGCTTTTGGATTTTGATGATCTCCCGCATTGGCATTGCCTTCTCGCATGCCGTCTTTTGGTCGATTACTGCCTCACTGACGTATCGTTTAGCACCTGAAGGTAAAAAGACGCGCGCCCTTGGTATCCTAGCAACAGGTACATCGCTCGCCATCGTTTTAGGCTTACCACTGGGGCGTATCATCGGTCAAAGTTTGGGTTGGCGAGCAACGTTTGGATGCATCGCCGTTTTGGCATTTTTGATGCTTTTTGTCTTGATGAAAGTCTTGCCACTGCTTCCAAGCATCAATGCAGGCTCACTCAAAAGCTTGCCCCTTTTAGTGAAACGCCCTGCCCTTATGGGAGTTTATCTTTTAACCGCTTTAGCGATTACGGCACATTTTACGGCCTACTCTTACATCGAACCTTTCGTGCAACAAATTGCACATTTAAGTGCTAACTTTGCGACGGTCACCCTCTTCATCTTTGGCATTGCAGGATTTTTAGGAAGTGCTATTTTCGCCTATTTTAAACATAAATACCCTTTTACGATCATTGCTTGTGCACTAGGATTACTCATTATATCGCTACTCTTAATGCTCCCTCTTGCACCGTATAAGCTTTTATTGAGTCTTCTATGTCTGGGGTGGGGCATTGCGATTTGTCTCATCAGCCTCATTCTGCAAGTAACAGTTTTAGAGCTCACTCCCGATGCAACCGATGTTGCCATGTCGCTTTACTCTGGTATTTATAATATCGGTATTGGTGGAGGTGCTTTTGTCGGTAGCCTTGTTATTCTCCACAGTTCAATGGCTTATGTTGGAATCGTTGGCGCGTTGTTTGGAAGTACTGCCCTTCTTTTAGCCATTTGGATATGGAAAAGCTACCTCTTAAAGCGCGCCTAATGCTTTACATGTAAACACTAAACGACTCTATTTCGACCTTGTGCTTTAGCTTCATAAAGCGCTTTGTCTGCTTTGTCAAAGATTTTGATAATACTGTCGTACTTTTCAAATTGAGCTACACCAAAGCTTGCGGTAAGTGAGATGATTTCAGGAAATTCATATGCTGCAATGGCTGCTCGTATCTTTTCAGCCAAATGCCTCGCTCCTTCGATGTCCGTATCACGACAAATAATCAAAAACTCTTCACCACCCCAGCGCCCAAATATATCCGTTTCACGTTTGACGTGTGTCACAATTTTAGCAACACTTTTGAGAACCTCATCACCGCGCTTATGCCCATAATTGTCATTAACATTTTTAAAATAATCCAAATCAAACATAATGATCGAAAGTGGCAGCTGATCACGATCAAATATCTTTTTCTCATACTCCAAGATATCATCCAGTTTTAAACGGTTATGAATACCTGTTAATTTATCCGTATTGGAGAGGATTTCAAGCTGAGCATTATACTTTTTGAGTTGATACTGTCTTATCAGAACAATTAGAATAATCACACTAATAATAACTACTAGCAAATAGATATACGTGTAATTCATACGCTCTTCATAATTAACCGATATCCATTTATTTAAAATAGCCTGATTTTTGGTTGCATCAATTGAGTCAATCGCTTTTTCAAAAACAGAGAGTAAAAGGGGCTCGTCATTGCGTGTTGCAACACCAAGCTCCCATTTATCATCAAGCTTACCAGTAATTTTCAGCGATCCATAGTAATCTTTTTGAATTTGATACGCCACTGTAGCCAGCGTTCCAATATAACCAAAAAGTTTTTTTTGCTCCACTTGTTTTAGACCCTCCGCATCACTCGCAACTTCCACAAAATGCATGTTGGGGTATCGTACTTTTAAAATTTCACCATACGCATACCCTTTTGCAATACCGATAGGTTTTCCAACCAGCATACCAATATCGGTGTAAAAAACCTTGTCGACAGTGGAAACAAGCACAATAGGTATCTGCAAATAAGGATGGGTAAAGTTCATGTACATTTTACGTTCAGGTGTCGGCATTGCAAGGGAGAAAATATCGCACTTTCGCTCTTTGGCATATTCTAAAGATTCTAACCATGTTTGTGTGGGGACAAGCTCAATGGGAAGGCCAATAAATTGCTCCATTTCATGCATATAGTCTGCTGCCATTCCAATGTATTTACCTTTTTGGTTCATCTCTAAAGGCATCCAATCAGGATCAATACACATCGTAATGCGCTTTTTTTGCGCTAGATAGATCTGCTCATCCAGTGAAAAAGCCACCCTTGCCTCTTTAGG
>JAVHRG010000334.1:0-8012 GCA_036171535.1 Sulfurospirillum sp.
ACAACATCTAACGCTCTGATTGAACGCATTGTCACTTCACCTCTGTTTCATAACTACTTTGATATGCCGATCCAACACATCAGCGATACGATGCTGAAACGTATGAAACGAGGCGCTGGCCGTGAGCGAATCATTGAGCAATTAGAGTTGATGCGAAAAGCCCCTAATAGCTTTATTCGAACCAGTTTTATCGTGGGTCATCCAGGAGAAAGCGATGCTGAATTTAATGAGCTTCTTGACTTTGCCAAAACGTTTGATTTTGATCGTGTCAACATTTTTGCTTACTCAGATGAAGAAGATACATCCGCGTATGAGATGGAAGAGAAAATCGACACCAAAACCATTAATAAACGCATTAAGCAACTGGATAAACTCGTCCAAATAAAGACCAAAAAAAGTTTTGAACAAGAGGTTGGCAAAGAGGTTATCGTCCTCGTTGAAGGGCAGAGTAGTGAGCATGAGTACTTCATGGGTGCACGCGAGCTTCTATGGGCACCAAGCATTGATGGTGAGGTCTTAGTCAATGACTCTGATATTGAAACTATTGAAGTAGGTAAGTGCTACCGTGCAACTATTACAGAGTGTGCGGGAGATCAACTCATTGCAACCATTACTACTGTTGCATGAAGCAACGTTAACCTCTTTACGACACACTAAAAATTTAGTGGCATTTTCAGGCGGTGGAGACTCCACTGCCCTCTTCTTTTTACTGCTAGAACAAAATATTCCTTTTGATATTGCCCATGTTAATTATCAAACAAGAGAGCAAAGTAACGCAGAAGAAGCCTATGCC
This sequence comes from Sulfurospirillum sp., assembly GCA_036171535.1. GTDB lineage: Bacteria > Campylobacterota > Campylobacteria > Campylobacterales > Sulfurospirillaceae > Sulfurospirillum. The sequence continues at coordinate 794 of JAVHRG010000334.1, forward strand.
AAAGAGCTTGCAACCACGCATCATAAAGAGCTTTTTAGCTTTACATGTAAACTTGAAAATACCAATTTTGAGCACCATGCCAGAGAAGAGCGTTACGCATTTTTTGAACGTATCATTCAAGAACATGGCTACACTACCCTTTTAATGGCACATCATTTAGGGGATCAACTCGAGTGGTTTTTAATGCAACTGAGCCGTGGGGCTGGTCTTGTGGAAATGTTAGGCATGCAAGAAATTGAAGATAGAAAAAATTATACGCTTGTTCGGCCTCTTTTACATGTAAGCAAAAAAAAGCTTCAAACGTATCTCGAAGAGCATCGTATTACCTACTTTAACGATGAAAGTAATAACTCTTTTAAACACGTACGCAATCAGTTTCGACACGATTTTGCGACCCCTTTAATGAATGCCTATGAAGAGGGTATTGCCAAAAGTTTTGCTTACTTAGAAGAAGATCGTAAACGACTTTTGCCTCATCATGCTAAACGTATTGGGGAGCTTTTTATTCTTCCAAGAGATAGAGATGATCTTATTAACATTCGCCAGATTGATAAAATACTGAAGCTCTTAGGTATTTTGATCTCTAAAGCACAAAGAGATGAGATTTTAAAAACAAAAGGATGTGTTGTTGGTGGAAAAATTGCAGTCTGTTTTGAAGAAGAGACGATTTTTATAGCACCGTATATCACGTTCACTATGGATAAAAAATTTAAAGAGACATGTCGTCAAGCGCACATCCCTTCAAAAATTCGCCCTTACCTCTTTGCCTCGCAGATTGATCCTATCGCGTTGCATTTAGATCGTACACTTTAATCTTAAACGTCGAACTAATACTCTCTTTACCCGATTCTAAATTAATGGGAAAATCGGCTTGAACAATACTCGTATAGCGATTAAGTCCCTCTAAAAAATTATAGAAATTTGTGGGTGTTTTCAATGTGGATGTCACATTGAGCTCATACTCAACAAACTCTTTTTTATAGTCTGATTTAGTCACTTCTGTCAAAGAAACTTGCTTAAAAAATGTTCCTGCATAGCGAATAAACTCTTCTTGGGTAAAAGGATGCTTGAACGCACCCATAATATGAACATTCTCTGCTTTGAGTTTGGAAAGCTCTGCTTCACGCTCTAAGAAAAGATTTTCAACTCTGGTTTTATGCACTAAAACACGTTTATATTCTGCTTGAAAAACGCGATGTTCTTTCACATTAGGAATGATGAGTAAAAAAACAAAACTAAAGGTAATGATGATAAATACCATTAGAAAAATGAGCAATTTCATAATGTCTATTTTTTCTAAGCTTCGGTCAAGGTTACTCATGGAAACCATCCTCGCCAAGAATTTTATTGATACTCACAAAATTATACCAACCCTCTTTTGTTAAGTAAAATGTCGTATTGCTCGTATGAAAAATTGATTTTAATGGAGCTGCTAATAAGAAATTAAAGGTATCTTGTGTTGGAGAGACACCGTATAAAATAAGCGAGTTTCGTTCCATTTGGACTTTATTCAGCGTAATTTGATCAGGGACTAAATCAAAAAGATTTTTCATACTCTCTTTAAGCAGGGTATTATTGGAAAAGATCTCTTCAGAAATCGCTTTTTGGCGCAAAATAAGACCGATAGTTTCATCATCTTCATCAATTTTTTTCTCTAACATTTCACGCTCTTTTGTCAAATCAACGACACCGTGTTTAAAAGAGCTCATTTCAATCACGATATAAAAATTAAAAATAATCATAAAGCAAGACATCAAGCCAATAAAAACAAGCCACATCTTGCTAAAGAGTGAAAAGAAAGGTTTTGGACGTGGTGCTATGAAACTTAGTCTCATTTAAAAACCTCTTTAATCGCTATATCGCACATACGATCGCTCACGTCTACTTTATGGATTTCAACGTCCATCATCAATTCATCTTCAAGTTGGCGAATTAAATCTGAGCTAATCTCATAGCCATCAAAAATAATAATCTCGTCAATAAATTCACTGACATATAAAGGATTATGGTAATACTCTTCAAGTGATGATTTGAGATATTTATAGACCAAAAGATCACGCCCATAAAGCTCTAGGCTCATATCTTCTTCTTTAACATCTTTCATCTCTTTATAGGGGCTTATTGCTTTATCATCGATATCCGAAAATGAGTCGGTAGAGCGTAAATCATCAATGTCTTCTAACTCACCTAATTCGCCAAATTCACTTAACTCTTCTATTTCTTCATGTTCAGGCGCTTCTTGCTCTTCTCCAACATTGATTTCAGGCATTTCATCTGAGGTGACAATATCGTCTTCTTCCTGCTCATTTTCCCAATCATTGACATCATTATTGCGTGTAAAGGAAATATCGCTTTGGGTCTTAAAAAAGGCTCCAAAATGAAGTTGTTTCTCTTCAAAAATGGCTAAAACAAAAAAATCTTGGCAATTAAGAATATAACATGTCGGTTTATTTTTAAGCTTTTGAGAAACGACAAAGTCACTTAGGACAATAAAAGGCGAATACACAAGATCGAGTCCTACCTCAGAAAAAAGGTTTTTTGCCCATTTAATTTCAATATAAGAAGCGTATACTGACCATTGGTTAAACATAGCAACATGATGGACATTTTGCAAATCAACATTCTGCTTAGAAAAGCTTGCATTGCCTGTTCCAGAAATAGCTCCTTGACCTAAAGAGCTCAGTAAAAAAGCAATATAAACGAATTGGTACTCATCTTGTAAGGAAATCAGATAATTTTCAAGCGATTTGTCAAGTGCTTCGAGTGGAGGAGTCAAATCAAATGTTTTGGAAAACGTTCTAATAATGGCACCATTTTTGAGTACCTTACCACTGAGTGCACATTCTGTTTCACTTAACACAATAGAGACAAAAAGGTTCTGAAATTTTTTCTGAAGAACGGTTTTTATGCCCATATTACTGACTCTTTGTTCACATTACGACTCTTGTGTTAATTTGAATTTATACTATATATTAGACTAATATTGCTTAAGTTTTGTAAAATATTAAGCAAAAGTAATACCATATGTCAAAAGGGGTTAAACCGCATGCTCTAAAAGTCGCTTTTGAATCAATTCTTTTGCCTCTTCCAATGAGAGTTCATGGACATAGAAAGGATCACCAAAATAGAACTCTATGGTACAAAATGGCTTAGGAATACAAAAATGATCCCAGCTCTTCATACTCCAATATGATGTTGGATTGCAATTCATGGTAATAATAGGCACTTTTTTCATCATGGCAAGCGCAGCAGCACCATCGGCTACACTGTGCCTTGGCCCTCTTGGACCATCAGGAGTGAGAGCAACATCACGCCCTTTTTGAAGCGACTTTAATGCCTGTCTTAGAACGGATGTGCCCCCCTTGGAAGAGCTTCCGCGAATCGTTCCTCCCCCAAAGAGCTGCATCAGTCTTGCAGCCAATTCACCATCGAAATGGCTGCTGACAATGGTATCAGCCTCAACCCGTTTTGTATAATAGGTATAGGCAGCTGCTGCCATCAATATCTCACCATGCCACAAAACATAGATACTCGGAGTAGCCGAACCATTCTGTGGACGATAAAATCTCTTTTTACATGTAAAGAATAAAATCTTAATCAATGCATAAATAAGGGGTGGAACAATCCACACCAAAAGTTTGCGTTGGAGCTCTTTAGAGAACAATTTCGCCATAGAGAGAGAGACGTTTCGGGTTGGTAATTTTGATGTTTACGGTTTGTCCCAATAAACTCTCATCACCTTTAATCTGAACCAGTGCATTATGGTCACTTCGTCCTGCCAAAAAGCCGCTATTGCGAAGTTCATCAATATAAACCGGATAAATTTTATTAAGGTTTTTTGCAGCAATCTCATCTAAAATTTCATCTTGTAGAAGCTGCAAGCGCTCAAGTCTTCGTGATCCCACTTCAGAATCAATTTGGTTGGTAAACTCTGCCGCTTTAGTCAGAGGTCTTGGAGAGTATTTAAACGCAAAAATCTGCTCAAATTTGACTTGTCGTATGACATCAAGGGTATCGTCAAAATCAGCATCACTTTCCCCCGGGAAAGCCACAATAATATCGGTACTAATAGAGACATCAGGAATCATTTCGCGAAGTTTCAAGGCTCGATTTAAAAACCACTCTTTACTGTAACCACGTTTCATTTGTTCTAAAATATGCGTCGAACCACTCTGCAATGGCATATGCATGGATTTGCACACTTTTGGATTATTGGCAAAAGTCTCTAAAAATTTATCATCCATGTGTAACGGATGCGGAGAGGTAAAACGAATGCGTTCTACTTCTGGAATTTCACTAATCAGATTAAGGAGGTCTGAAAAGTCCATGGTACGCTCAACATTCCCGCTAAAGCGTCTGCCATAATTATTAACATTTTGTCCTAATAAAAAAATCTCTTTTGCCCCATTAAGCGCTGCTTTTCGTGCTTCATTAACAATTAGCTCTGCAGGAATGGATATCTCATCGCCTCTGGTTTGAGGCACGATACAGTAGGTACATTTTTTATCACACCCAATGGAGATGTTAACATACGCTTTATACAGACTATTACGGTATTCGCCAAAAGCATAGGTACTCTCATCATAATCGGTGTCGACACTCAAAAATTTCTCGGTATTAACGGCGGTAGATATTTTGGAGACATTTCGTGCACCTATGACAAAACTCACATAGGGAGCGCGCCTAAAAATCTCTTTACCTAAATGACTTGCGGTACATCCGCATACACCAATCTTCGCGCCCTCTTTTTTTTGAAGATTGTACTTGCCGATCTCTGAAAACAGTTTGCTAACAGGCTTTTCACGTACGCTACACGTATTGACCAAGATAAGGTCCGCCTCTTGTAAATTAGTCGTTAAAACATAATTTTCTTTGTCACCTAGTTCGGCGATGATGTGCTCAGAGTCTCGCACATTCATCGCACACCCTAAGGTTTCTATATAAAGTTTCTTTTCCTCTAAAATACCCAAAATATTGCCTTAGAGAATATGTACTTCGTACATATAATCGCCCTCGCCTAAACCATAACGAATGTCTCTTAAATAGACGCTAAAACCCTGTGCTTCGAAATGTTCAACTAAGCTTACGAGGTCTTTATGAGAGTTTTCTTTATCAAAATAAAAAATCTTTTGTCCCTCTTTTTCAATAATCTCAGTCACTCTCTCCAGTGTAATTGTCTTTGGTTTTCCATTAATTTCATTTCGTGCTAATTTGATTTCCATTGTAAACCTCTTTTCTATCGCAAAAATTATCGTATGTGTACAACACGCACAAAGATATATCGCGAAGTATACTTTGTTTTCGATAAATTCCTCATTAAAAGCGTACACGTGCTTTCTCATAAAGAAAAATAAAAGAAGATTTTAGTTATAATCCTTACTCTTCACCGCAATCGTTTAAATTTCCATTTTTGATTTTTCATCATTGCGATTACACCATGATATAAAAAATATGTATCTTTATTAAGGAAACCTATGGAAAAAATTATAGACATTATAGAATCTATTGCCCATGAAAAAGGGTTGGACATTAACGAAGTTAAAAATACCGTTACCCTTGCTCTTGTTAAAACAGCCAAAAGAATTTATGGCGCAGAGTACGAATACGGAGCAGAAATAGACCCAGCGACTAAAACACTCAAACTGTATCAAAAAGTTATCGTCGTCAAACCTGATGATGAAAGACTCTTAGATGGTAATGAAAATTTTATTGCCATTAAAGAGGCTAAAGAGGTTGATCCAGACATCGAAATTGGTGATGAACTTACCTATGAATTGCCACTTGATAACTTAGGAAGAACAGCAGCGGCAACGCTTCAAAAAGAGCTTGAATACCATATTCAACGCTTACTTGAAAACAATATTTTTGAAAAATATCAAAAACTCGTAGGTAAAACTGTTTTTGGTACTGTTGTACGTGTGGATAACGATGAAAATACATATATTGAAATTGAAGAGATTAGAGCCGTACTACCACGCAAAAACCGTATTAAAGGTGAAAAATTTAAAGTGGGTAATGTGGTTAAAAGCGTTATTCGTAAAGTTTTAATTGATAAATCACAAGGCATGTATGTCGAGCTTTCACGTACCAGCCCTAAATTCTTAGAATCCCTTTTAGAGCTTGAAGTTCCTGAGATTAAAGATGAACTCATCAAGATCATCGGAAGTGCAAGAATTCCAGGTGAGCGTGCAAAGGTAGCACTCAGTTCATTACACCCAAATATTGATGCTGTAGGGGCAACCGTTGGCACAAAAGGCGTAAGAATTAATGCGGTTAGTAAAGAATTACATAATGAAAATATCGACTGTATTGAATACTCTAATGTTCCTGAAATTTTTATCGCACGAGTCCTTAGTCCTGCGATTATTTCCAATGTTAAAATTCAAAATGGCAAAGCCATTGTGACGCTTCCCGGTGATCAAAAATCAAAAGCGATTGGAAAGAATGGCATTAATATTCGCCTTACCTCAATGCTCACAGGATTTGAAATTGAATTGGTTGAATCCGTTTCTTCAACTCAAACAGCAGGTGAATCTTCCAACGATGACCAATTAGATCGTGATCCAAACGCGCTTAAAAACCTTTTTGGTGGACTTTAAGAATCTCTTTACATGTAAAGCAAAAAGCTTTACATGTAAAACCTTTTTGCAGCCTTACTCTGTCTTTTCTTTCACGTATTCAGCACCGTGATTGACCTTCTCTTTTGTCCACTCAGCGCCATCTTTAGCATCTTTTTTAATGCCGCCCCATGTTGCACAGCCACTTATTAATAAAACTGTTACTAACGCTAAAAGAATATTTTTCATTGATGTCTCCTTTTAAAATTATTTATCCTCGTCGTTTAAAATGAGGATTGAGTTTTGTTAAAACCAAATCGGCAACCATATTGCCAAGTAAAGTCAAAAAAGATGAGATAATCAGTATGCCCATAATCACAGGATAATCTCGACTGAGAGCACTTTGATAAAAGAGCAATCCCATACCATTGATCGCAAAGATAGACTCTAAAATCACACTACCCCCAATAAGTCCAGGAAGTGAAAGCCCTAGAATCGTCACAATCGGTGGGGAAAGATTAGGCAGGATAAAATGCATTAAGAGCGCTTTTCCTTCAATACCTCTACTTTTCGCAAAAAAGATATAGTCGCTCTTTAAAATATTGAGCGTCAAGCTTCGCACATATAAAATCAAACTTCCAAGCCCACCAAAAACCATCACA
>JAVHRG010000335.1:0-8005 GCA_036171535.1 Sulfurospirillum sp.
ATCAAACGCTCATCGATATTCATCGTCTCAGGTCGAACATCAATAAAAACGATCTTTGCACCACGCAAGGCAAACGCATCGGCGGTACTAACAAAGGTGTAACTTGGCATAATAACTTCATCACCCTCTTTGATGTCTAAAAGAAGGGCAGCCATTTCAAGCGCATGGGTGCATGATGGGGTAAGCAAGGTTTTAGAACAGTGGTATCGTTCTTCAAACCATTTTTGACAACGCTTTCCAAAAACACCATCACCTGACATTTTAAGGCTATGCAGTGTTTCTAAAAGATATTTTTCTTCATTTCCGGTTAAAGGGGGTTTATTAAAATGTATCATTTTGGTGTACTCTTTAAGAAGTTTTTGGCATTTTCGCCTTCATTTAAGATCAGATCGATCACACTGACGCCATGTTCAAAGGGAGGAAAAAGTTGGTGATACTCAGTGTAACCACTATAATCCATCCACTCGACTGCTATTCCCGCTTCTTTGAAGATAGGTTCATCGAGATAATCACGAGCCGCTGGACCACTTAGATACGTTGTCGCACCTAAATCTTGGCACAATGCCAACAGTCGCTCACTTTTGCCATCGGCTAAAACAAACTCACGTGAGTCTCTAATAATCGTTTTAATCCCTAACATCGCACACATTGCATCCACAAAATGACGATTGATCTCACTAATAGTCTCCATGGTTGCACTCATATACAAAGCTTCCATTTGTTCTTTATACGCTTTAAAATGTGGCGCCTTGGCATAGCTTTGAGAGATACTTCGCCAATGATTGATGTTCCATTTTGGATCAATAATTTTGGTCTCATTGATCTTTTGGTGCAAGCTCTCTTGACGTACAGGAATACTCAGCCACTGAAGTCCATTTTGAGTTTTAATTTTATTGCGGTTACGCCAATCGTTTTTGGTGTACTGCATATCATCATAAAGGACAAATTCGTCCACACTGCCAATAATGTCAAAATACCCCTTCCATGGGATATAGTTTGATTGTAAAATTGCTATTTTTTTCATAAATTGATTGTCTCTTGAATAATATAAAGAGGTCGTCTTTTGACCTCATCAAAGATCTTCCCAATGTAAAGCCCTGCAATGCCAATAATGGCAAACAGAAGTCCAAACATAAAGAACATGGATACCATCAAACTGGTCCAACCTTCCGCTGGAGTATGATAGAAAAAGTAACGAATAACGAGCCAACATGCATAGATAAGACTGATTAATGCAATGAAAAATCCCAACTGTATCGAGAGCCTCAACGGCTTGTTGGAGTGTGACACAATAGAATCAATGGCTAAACGAATCAATTTGGAAAGATTATACGAAGATGATCCATACGCACGTGCAGCATGCTCAATCTCAATTTCGGCCTTTTTAAATCCTACCATTTGAGCAAACAACAAAAAGTCCCTACTTTGTTCACGGTAACGATTAATTGTTTCCACAACTTTTTGAGCATAAATACCAAAATTGGCAATGCTGTTGTCATGCTTGGTCTCAGTAAAATACTCTAAGACTTTGTTAAAAGCTTGAGAACCAAGTCGTTTTAAGAAAGTATCTCGACGCTCAACGCGTTTACCAAAAACAATATCATAGCCATCCAGTGCTTTGTTATAAAGCTTAATGATCTCTTCGGGTCTATCTTGCAGATCACAATCCATCACAACAACCCAATCACCTTTGGCATGATCAAGCCCTGCGGTAATAGCATAATGTTGACCAAAATTACGTGAGAGATTAATGCCTTTAACACGAGCATCTTTAGCACACAACATCACAATACGTTCCCAAGAAGCTTGGGGACAGGCATCATTCACCAAAATAATCTCAAAATTATCAGTGATTTGACTGAGTGTTTTAACCAAGCGATCGTACAGTTCAAACAAACACTCTTTACAGCCATAAATAGGAGAAACGACACTAATTTTGACAGACTCCACGCGACACCTTTACATGTAAATTACGGAGCTGTCATTATACGCTTTTTCTTCCTAGCTTCTGCTTTACTTTTTTTCACATAAAGCGGATTTTTTTCAAAAACCAATATGGTGTACTCATTCATTTCAAATTGATCAATAGGGTCAGGCATATTAAGGTTTTTAAGGCTTATATGGAAATCAACAATATCTTCATGCTTAAGCATAAAGAAGACCTTACCATCGGTTGAGTCTTTCTGGTACCATCGATCACTGGATAACCATTTGACAAGAGAAATACCTTTTTCATCAATCTCAATTGGACGAATATCCACTTCTCCATCACTAAAAACAGTATAAAGATGGGAGTCCCAATACTCTGCATAGCCAAAATGTAGCCCTCTGCTTTTAAGCTCTTCCACCAAAGCAATACGCTCATCGACAATTCCACGCCACTCTTTGGGAGAGACATAATTCCATGATAAGCCTAATGCCATTGCTAAACAGACGGATAAAATAACTTTAGAAAATAAAGAGAAAAAGCGCCACATAATAACGTTACAGACTAAAATCATCATAATAAAAGGTGAGATATAACGAATATTATTACGAGCAGCCCACGCATTTTCATGCAACGCCGTTGTCGAATATAGGACATAAATAATCGCAAACCCTATATAAGAAAAAAGAACAAAAAAGCGTTCTGTTGCACTCATCTGGTAAAAAGCTTTCTTTACATGTAATGCTGGAATAATTAAAACGCAAGGGTAAAGTGCAAATTTCAAAAGTGAAATAGCACCCTCAATAGAAGATGCGCGAACACCTTCAGTCCATTCAGCTCCTATAAAATTAAGCAATCCTAAAAAAGCATGCGCCGCATGTACGGGAAGAATTTCAAGTGAAACAAGTCCTGCATTATTCGCACCACCCGCTAAATGTAAACTCTCTAAAAGATTATAATGCGCCATACCCGCAAGCCCCATTACCAAGCACGCAAAAGCAAAAATAACCATTTTTTTGACAGATAAAAGGCGATACACTGCATGTTGAAATGTTTTGATACTATCTCTAGCAAAGTAAATACTTAAAACAAGGGCACCAAAAAAAGGCACAACATAATAAACAAAAAAACGTATCGGATTGGCAAGCACCAGTAAATAGAGTAACATCATAAAAAAGATGAAAGCCTTAATTTGCGTACTCTTACTAATGACATGTGGGCTTAGTTTTCTAAAAATAAACATAAAGGCTATCATGAAAAGGAAATACCATGTATAGGCAGCTTCTCCAAATAATTCGCGTAAATACATCGGTGAATAACCAATACAAACAACCACACCACCCATAATAGCAGAAGCTCGCGAGAGCATTAAAGAGCGCAAAAAGAGGTAAATAAATACGATCATAAAAACACTGACTTCAAAAACCGTAAAGGCATGTGCAAAATAACCATTTTTACCAACAAGAACCCATGGAATGACAAGTAATTGTTTGTAGAAAACCCAGAGATCATTATTGACATACCACCAATGGCTTGGGAAGAAGCTCCCTGCAAGCACCATTTCCTCAGCTAAAATATTGGCAATGGCCGCATCAGAATTAAAAAATGCACGATACGTTTTAAAGATATAAAAACTAATTTCATAAAGCACAAAACTCAGTAATAAAAGAGCCCCTAAAAGAGGGAGATGCTTTTTTAATAGATATTGGAAATATAATTTTTTTGTCATTTTTACTCTTGATTTGATAAAAATTCTACAGCTTTTTGATAGTAATGGCTATGCTCCAAACCTTCGTTTTTAAGCTCATTGGTATAAAGCACTAAGCGCTCATCTATTTTTGTAACAATTTCATCCAAATCATCCGTAAGAATAATAAGTTCTATATCTTCTGGACGAATGGTATGATATTCCACCATGGTTGTTTTAATAAAATCAACTAGCTTTTCCCAGTAATCTTTGCCATACAAAAAGATGCTAATTTTCGTAATTTTACCTGTTTGTGTCAATGTTAACGCTTCAAAGAATTCATCAAGCGTTCCAAATCCACCAGGAAAAATAATATAGGCTAAGGAGTATTTCACCAGCATCACTTTACGTACAAAAAAGTAATCAAAATTAAGATGCTTCGTGGTGTATTGATTGCCGGATTGTTCATGAGGGAGATTAATATTCAATCCTACAGATTGGCACTTTTCAGAATCAAAACCACCTTTATTGGCAGCTTCCATAATTCCTTTTGAGCCTCCTGTGATAATGGAATAGCCTTTCTTCCCTAGCATATATGCAAGTTTATGGGCATCTTGATAGTAACGATGATTCGTATGAAATCTGGCACTTCCAAAAAAAGTAACGGAAGGGCCTAAATCCTGAAGTTCATCAAATCCTTTGACAAAATCTGACATAATACGAAGAACACTCCATTCGTTACTGCGTTCTGTATCTTTAATATGTTTTTGTTGCTGCATTGTCTCTCTACTATCGTAATTTTTCGAGTCGTTCACGTTTGGTGCCAATTTCGCCTATTTGTACACCAAAATTACCATCGACGATAACAACTTCTCCCATAGCGATTACTTTATCGCCTACAAGAATTTCTAATGGATCATTTGCCAATTGGTCAAGCTCAATAACAGAGCCTATGTCCATACTTAATACATCTTTTAAAAGCATTTTCTTAGAACCAATGCGTACACGAATGGGAAGTCTAACATCTTTAATCAGTTCAATATTGCTAAGCTCTTCAGGGCTCATGCTTGTTACAACTTTTTTAGGCTCTTCAAATATAAACTCTTGTGTAGATGAAGCTGGTATAGATTGGGTAGGAGCTTCTTCGCCAATAAGCGGTGTCAGTTCGTGAGTAATAGCAAATGCAATAGTGTCATGTGAATTGTGAACAGCTAAATTATAGATAAAAAGTTTTTCAAAACCTTTAAAATCAATTGTACTATTTGCATCTATATACTCAACATTTTCAATTTCAAACTCAAGCTTAGGCATATTTTTTTGGCTACCGAGTGAGCGTGAGAAAGAGCTAAGAATGTTAGAAATAATCTCTTTTGTTGCATCAAGATCTTCTGCATCCATCTCCTCTTTTTCATTACCTTCACCACCCAACATCATGTCGCCAATGGCAGTAGCGATGGATGTTGCCATGGTTACACGCATCTTACCATGGAGTTCACCACCGACAGTAATATCAAGTTTTGCGAGAGGAGGACTGAGTGTGAGTTTGCTCTCGCCGCTCTCTTCTGCATTAAGTTCAACTGTAGGTGCAATACCAGTTAAACCTTCTATTGTCGAGACTACCTCTTGTTTTAATAATTGTACAAATGTATTCACACCTTACCCCTGTTGCGTTGTATCAAAAGATGAAATTTTTGATTTTCGAATATGCTCTAATTCTTCTAAAGCACTCTTAACCTCATCTTTATCTGTTTTAACCAAACTCTCTATTTTAATTGATTTACGAAAACGATGCAAGCCAATTTCAGCTAAAAAGAGCTCTTTTTTATCAATCATTACAATAGCTTTATCATCAGCAGGTCTATCGAGTCTGACGATATCACCTTTTTTAAGCTCTAAAAGTTCACCAACACTTAGTTCTGCTTGCCCAATAATCGCCTCATTAAAAACCTCGGCACGTGAGATAAGCGTATTAAGCTCTTTGTTACGGCTCTTTTTAGCGCTGGTCTCACCGAGCATAATATCACGATTTGCTAAACGAGAGAGAATCGGCTCCAAATAAATAACAGGATAACAAAGGTTAATCATACCACTAGAATTTCCAATAATAATTTCCATCACAACCATAATGACAATTTCATTCTGTGAAACAATTTGAACAACGTTAGGACTGGACTCTTTCGTCTCAACCGTTGGGTACATATCCGTAATCGGTGCCCATCCTTCTTTAAGGCGTTGCATAATAATACGTAAAATTGCGTCTAATAAATTTAATTCAATATCCGTAAGCTCGCGCGTCGATTCATACGATTCGCCAAGACCGCCTAAAAGCCTATCAATCATTGGAAATGCAATGGAAGGGTTGATCTCAATGATGCAGTTACCATCTAATGGTTTAATGGAGAAGACGTTAAAGCTTGTTGGACTGGGTAGCGACATCAAAAATTCACCATAGGTCATTTGATCGACGGAATGTAGCTGAATTTCAACAATACTTCTCATAATTGAAGAGATCTGGGAAGCAAGATTTCGTGCCATCTTATCGTGAATACCTTTAACTGCACGCAACTGCTCTTTTGAAACACGATTAGGACGTTTAAAATCGTAAAGAATAACTTGTCGGGTGTCACTACTTTCAGCCTCTGATGAGAGAGTATCACCATCTTCTTCTACAACCTCTAAAAGCGCGTCAATCTCTTCTTGACTTAGTATATCAGCCATGGTTAATTCCCAATTGTTCTTTGATCTTTGCTAAAAGCTTTTTATGAATTTGAGAAATTCTCGACTCACTAATATCCAAAATCTCACTGATCTCTTTAAGGTTAAGCTCTTCAAAATAATAGAGCTGAATAATCATCTGCTCACGTTCACCAAATGTTAAAAGAATACTCTGAATCATCTCCATGAGTTCATCTTTTTCCACTCTTTGTGCAGTATCTTCGCCAGATAAAATAGTAATTTGCTCATTTAAAGACATCACTGAAACGATCATCGAGCTATTGCGTGCTTCTGCAATTTTTTCGATGTCTTCATTTAAAACTTTTGCCAAGTAAGCATCATCGGGTTCATTTCCATGCTCACTCAAGTAAGCCGTAATCTCGTTATCAACCATTTTTATTAAGCGTCTATTAGCTCTGCTCATTGTATCTAAGGAGCGCAAAAAATCAAGCATTGAGCCATAAACACGTTTTTTACCATAACCCCAAAAAGAGTCATTTTGATCTTTATCATAACGACGGGAGAGTTTAATCATCTCTTCCGTTCCAATAGAGATAAGATCGTTGACATCGACAGAAGCAGGAAGTCTTTCACGAAGACGATAGGCCATAGCACGAACTGCAGGTAAATACTGCAAGACAAGTTCATCTTGCTCTTTTTTAAGATTTTGGCTGTAAGGATTAGGCTGCTTTTTTACTGTAGGATTCATTACTCTCCATTGAGCCTTTCATTATCTTGTCGTAATGCTGATTCATATTATCAATGCTCGATAAAAGACTATCCATTACTTTCTCTCTATTTTCAAGCTCTTGAATAAAATAATCACCAATACGTTCATGATCTTTTTTATCAAAAATAAAGGTACTTAAACGATCAAAATCAAAGAAGTTCATGACAGCCACATGGATAATAAGATAGAAAACTAGCGTTATTTCTAACGTGTAAAAGAGTATCTCTTCTGGTTCTGAAAAATTTAGCACCGAAAATATCAACCCAATAAAAAATCCACATATGGTGAAGAAATAGATGAAATTTTCTGATTTGACCATACAATACCTTTACAAAATGTATCTAAAATTGCTCAATAATACGCTTAAAAAAGCTTCCGAAGCTCTTATTTGTATCAGTTTTAAGCACTTTTCGTTCCAATTTATAAACTAAATTGTTGACGATACGTTTCATATCAAGGGCAGCCAGTGAATTGGGTGCATCATTGGTAAAAAGTGTGCGCTGCTTAATGCTCTTGGAAATGAGTTTATCCTCAGGCAATTTACCTATAAGATTAAGCTTCAAACCATTGCCAATATTTGCCATGGCCACTTTATTGATCTTATCAAAAATGAGTTGTGCCTCTTTTTCACTTTTGGTCATATTTAAAATAACATGAATGTTCGATTGTGTTTTGCTGGTAATCTTAATTGTTGCATACGCATCGGTAATTGCCGCAGGATCAGGAACGGTTACAACGATAACCTCATCGGCGGCTTCTAAAAAGAGCTGAATATGCCCACCAATACCAGCACCTGTATCAATAATCATAAAGTCAAGATCATCCAGCACTTTGGTCTCTTCTAAAAAACGCTCAAACAAAAACTGCTCGGAATATTTCAAGATCTCATCACCACTTTCACCTGGAATGAGTAAGAGATTTTTTTTAATAGGGACAATGACATCCG
>JAVHRG010000336.1:0-1549 GCA_036171535.1 Sulfurospirillum sp.
CATGTTCCTGAAGATCATCTCAGCTTTTTATCAGGACCTTCTTTTGCTTCCGAAGTGATGCAAGGACTTCCTACCGCACTTGTTATCAACTCTACCAATGAAATACTTTCCAAAGAGTTTGCTTCATTTTTTCCTTCATTTATTAAAACCTACACTTCCAAAGATGTCATTGGTGCAGAGGTCTGTGGTGCTTATAAAAATGTTCTCGCCATTGCCAGTGGTATTTGTGATGGATTAAGGTTGGGTAATAATGCAAGAGCGAGTTTGATAGCACGAGGACTTGTTGAAATGCGTCGTTTTGGAAAATTTTTTGGTGCTCAGGATGAGACCTTTTTAGGCTTAAGTGGAGCAGGGGATCTTTTTTTAACGGCTTCGAGTACGCTTTCACGTAATTACCGTGTAGGACTTTTTTTGGCAGAGGGTAAAAAGCTTGAAGATATTTTGATTGCTCTTGGTGAAGTTGCTGAAGGTGTTTTTACCTCTGAAGCCATTTTTGAACTCTCCTCAAAACATACCATTTATACGCCCATTGCCCATGAAATAGCATTGATCCTTAAAGGTAAAGCACCTCGCATGAGTGTCAAAGATTTATTGGCTGATTGATGATGTTTAAGCTTCTCCTTTCCTGCTTTTTTTTCTCTACACTCATATATGCAAAAACACCTTCTTTGGAAGAAATGATTGCTCAAATGATTGTGATTGGTTTTGAAGGCGCTAAAGAGGGTGATAAATGGGTGGAACAGATTGCTAAAGACATTAAGCGCGAAAAAATTGGTGGGATTCTTTTAACCGATAAAAATATCCAAAATCCAGCACAACTTAAAAAACTCAATGATTATCTTAAAACGGAAGCACCAAAAGGATTGCCACTAATTGTTGCTATCGAACAAGAGGGTGGCGAAAACAGTATAATGAGTGCTAAAAAAGGTTTTAGTGAAGTTCCTTCTGCTGCTAAGCTTTTTAAAACAAAAGATATTGCTGAGGCAGAAGAACTCTATAAAAAACTGAGCAGTGATCTTTCAAAAGCGGGTGTTAATGTGAACTTTGCACCGGTTTTAGACCTTCAACCAAAACGTGATATTCTTGAAAGTAGTAAAGTGCAACGTAGTTACTCAAGCTACGAGGAAATTGTGACAACCTATGCAATGCTTTTAATCAATGCTCTTCACGCTGAGGGTGTGATGCCAGTTGTAAAATATTTTCCAACGGCGGGTGCTAATCTATGGAATAATTTTTCCAGCGAAGAAGATATAACGAATACATGGCGCTTTGAACAGTTAAAACCTTATTATGATTTGATTGCTTTTGGAAAAATGGATGCTGTATTGATGTCCCATGTGATGCAAAAAGAGATTGACCCTAAAAACCAAGTGCTCTTTTCTAAATTGGTTATTCAAGGCTTACTGAGAGATAAAATGCACTTCGAAGGGGTTGTTTTTGCTGACAATTTCCGTACAAGCTCTATTTCCAACAGTATTGATTTTAAACAACGTATTATTCGTAGTATTGATGCAGGTGTTGATATTTTAATTATACCTAACTATTTTTC
>JAVHRG010000337.1:0-7916 GCA_036171535.1 Sulfurospirillum sp.
TACGTTTCAAAACATTGAAGCGGTGGGAACGGCAGGTATATTCACCAGTGTTGCTATTGTCTCTTCAACGTTTATCATCGGCTATTTTGTTGGAACGAAAGTGTTAAAGCTCGACAAAGAGACAACGATTCTTACCAGTGCAGGCAGTTCTATTTGCGGAGCAGCGGCTGTTTTAGCAACCGAGCCTGTCATTAATGCTGAGCCTTATAAAAGTGCTATTGCGGTCTCTACGGTTGTGGTATTTGGAAGTATTGCCATGTTTTTGTACCCATTTTTATACAAATTGGGTGTCATTCCGCTCTCACCTGAGGCCATGGGGATTTACATCGGTGGAACTATGCATGAGGTAGCACATGTGGTCGCTGCTGGTAATGCTGTAGGTGTCGAAGCTGCTAAAACAGCGGTCATCGTGAAGATGATACGTGTGATGCTCCTTGCACCTTTTTTGGTCATTTTAGGATTTTGGTTGGTACGTACTACACAACATGTTGCTCAAAAACAAAAAAGCAAGATTATGATTCCTTGGTTTGCGGTATTTTTTATCGTTGTCGCAGGATTTAACTCCTTTAATCTCTTGCCTCAAAGCCTTATTTTTGATATCAATGCGATTGATACCTTTCTTCTGACGATGGCGATGACAGCTTTAGGGATGGAAACAAGTGTTGATAAGTTCAAAAATGTGGGTATGAAACCCATTTATCTCGCAACTATTTTATTTGCGTGGCTGATGGTTGGGGGCTTCTTTATTGTCAAATTCTCTTTGAGTTTATAAATAAAGAAGAATATCGAGCTCCAAAGATTCGGGTTTCGTTGCAGGGGCAAAACGGTTTACAATGACCCCACTTTTATCGACTAAAAATTTGGTAAAGTTCCACTTAATGGCTTCACTGCCTAAGAGTCCTTTTTGCGCCTCTTTAAGGAATTGGTAGAGCGGATGGGCATTTTCACCATTGACGTCTATTTTAGCAAACAGAGGAAATGTAACACCATAGTTAATCGAGCAAAAACTTTTGATGTCATCTTCATTCAAAGGCTCTTGGTGCATGAATTGATTGCAAGGAAAGCCCAAGATGACAAGTCCCTTATCTTTGTATTTTTCGTATAAATTTTCAAGCCCTTCACATTGGCTCGTGAAACCGCATTTACTGGCCACATTCACAATGAGCAAGACTTTGTTTTTAAACATATTCATCGAGACAGTTTCACCACTAATCGTTTTGACTTCAAAGTCATAAATACTCATGAAAGCTCCTTGTTTTTACAAAACATGAAAAGCAGAAAATTATAGCAAAGTTATCAATTAGTCTCGTCCTAAAAATTCAGAAGCTTCGGAGATGATCAAAAATGCTTCGGGGTCGTATTCTCGGATAATGTCTTTTAAAAGTTGAATCTTTGACATTTCAACGGTAACTAAAATCATGGTCTTTGTTTGCTTTTGATGATGTAACCCAATGCCTGTAAAGATCGTTCCATGCTCTTCAATGCGCTCTCTGATCTGCTCGGTTAAGGCTTCCACATTGTTGGAGACGATTTTAACCACTTTTTTAGAGGGGCGACCTGTAAGAATGACGTCGATGACTTTGGCGGTAACATACACCCCAATCATGCTATAAAGCGCTTTTTTAAGATCACCGTAGACGAAGATATAAGCAAACATGATGGTAACATCGATGCTTAAAAGTACCTCTGAGGCTTTAAACTTACTTTTCATTGCCACAATTTCACCCACAACCGACGTACTCCCTGTGGAGGAGCGTCCTTTGATGACCAAACCAACGCCAAGTCCAATGAAAATACCACCAAAAATAGCGGCTAACAAAACATCATCGGTGAGTGGTTTTAGGTGCAGAAATTCTCGAAAGAAGTCTGTGAAAAAAGAGGTTGAAAGCATCGCAAGTAAGGTTTTGAAGGTATACTGCTTTCCAAAATAGATAAATCCTAAAAGGATAAAAGGAACACTCACTAACATAATAAGTGTTCCAATTGTTAGTGAGGTGATGATGTAGTGGAGTATCAGTGCGATACCAATTCCCCCGCCTGTGACCATATTATTAGGCGATAAAAAGCAGACAACAGCAAATGCCATCGACATCGTGCCTAAAAGTACATAGACGTATTGGAGGGGTGCAAAAGAACGTGAAGGCAGTTTCATTATTTGAGATATCCCATCAAATTAAAAATAGGTAGTTTTGAACTGCTTTCTAGCTTTTTCATCCATTTGTCCATTTTATCTGGTTTTTCCCAAACGGCATGATTCACATTTGAGAGTTCTTCGACTTTATTTTTAGCCGTTTGAATGGAACCCACTTCGTCAATAAGGTGAATACCCAGTGCTTTACTCGCGATAAAAACTTGCGCGTTTGCAAATTCATTAGGTTTTGCAAGATTAAGTCCACGTGCGGTAGCGACATCGGTAATAAAAAGTGTGTACGCATCATCAATCAAATCTTTGAGCGCACCTCTCTCTTTAGGTGTCCACTCTCTGGTGAATGTTCCCATCTGTTTGTAATCACCTGCGGTAATAATCTGCTCAGAAATACCCAGCTTTTTAGCCAGTTCTGCCACATTGGGCGCTTGGAAAAGGACACCGATGGAACCAATAAACGCCCCTGGATTGGCGATGATGTAATTCGACCAAATCGAAGCATAATAACTTCCACTGGTCATACTGCCAGCAGCATAGGCAACCACAGGTTTGTGTTCAGCCAAACGTTTTACCGCCATCGAAAGCTCAATGGAAGGAGCGAGTGCGCCACCAGGAGAGTCTACATGTAAAAGCACCCCTTTGATTTTGTCATCTTTATCGGCTTTGTCAATATCTTCTAAAATCTCTTGGACATTTAAGATTTCACCTTCAATTTTAATGATTGCAAGATTTGGGTTTTTAAGTTCTTCTTGAGAACCATAAATAAACACCAAAAGTAACACAAAAAGCAGTGCTTTAAAGTGGTTTTGGATGTAGCCTAAAATGGCACCTATCCAGATAAAAGGCTTTTTAATTAGCTCTAACATAGTTGTTCTCCGTCAATAAAAGTTAAATGGGTTTGGTGTGTGTGTAAGATGAGTTGTAAAGGCACGTCTTCTTTTTCACACGTTTGTGGTAAGGTTACCACGATAAGATCGCTATAATGCTCTTTTTCAAGCACACCGCATGGAAGTTGTAATGCTTTGGCAGCATTACATGTAACGCTCTTCAAAAGGGTTTTGGCTAAGCGTGAAAGCTCTAACTCTGAGTGCATCATTAACGCACTGCGCATTTCATCCCAAAGGTTTAGGGAAATGTTGGAGCTCAGTCCATCGGTCCCCAATGTTAGGTTAATATTCTGTTTTTCCACAGTTTCAAGATCAAGTTTGCCTACGCCTAAAAGTCGGTTAGAAACAGGACAATGCGTTAGGGTTGCTTTTTGTTGGGCGAGAACCTCTAACTCATGTTTCGTTGCTTGTACGGCATGGGTGAAAAGTGTCAAGTTTTGCGAAAAGAGCTCAAGAAATTCTATGGCTTCGCACAAAGGTTTAGCATGCGGATTAAACGCGCTAAAAAACGTTTGAAAATCACCCTTTCCTTCATCAATCCACGCACGCTCTGCGGGGCTTTCCATAAAATGTGTGGAGACCACACACTTTTCTTCACGAGCAATTTGAAGCGCTTTTTTTGCTAAAATGGGGTGCGTTGAGTAGGGTGAATGTACCGAAACCGCAGGAATAAAACGTTTACATGTAAACTCTTTACTCGCCTCTAATCGTCCTCTAAAATCTCCATACATGGCATCCACCGCACTGGGAACGGAGCCCAAGACCTCATTAAAATAGACGACACGCTGTGGTGTTTCAGCACACGCTTCCAAGTCAGCTCCAAAACTGCTGATGGCACCTAAGGTGGTGGTTCCACTTTGAAGCATCTCGCGAAGTTTACATGTAATGAGTTCCGTCGTTGCAAGTGCGCTAAGTTCCTCTCGGTGTTTGATGACCGATTGAAGCCACGAGATAAAATCGCCATAGCGAAGCATACTTTGATTGGCACTAAATTCTAAGTGCACATGGCTATTGATAAGCCCTGGCAAAATAACACTATTTTGAGGTGTTTCGATCACGGTGATTGTGGGGTGTTTGGCTTTAAGCTCCGCACTGTTCCCCACTTCGAGGATGTGTGTGTCAAACAAAACAGCACCCTCTTCAATGATCTCAAATGCCTCGTTACAAATCAGTACAAAATCGGCAGTTATTAGAGTCACTTTTTTCCTTTGTCGACACGTTTGAAAGAGTGATTTTCAAACGAAAAATTCGTGTAATTGTATCCTAAACTAACCACTGATATAATAAGACTAAATTTTAAACAAAAGGTAACTCATGAAAATTGTCGTGATCCAAGGTCCAAATCTTAATATGCTCGGTCATAGAGAGCAAACTATTTACGGTGGTATGAAACTTGAAGAGATTCACTCTCAAATGGAGACGGTTGCTAAGCAAAATAGTTTTGAGATTGAATTTTTTCAATCCAATTTAGAAGGTGAAATTGTTGATCGTATCCAAGAGTGTTTGGGTGATGCCGATGGTATCATTATCAACCCAGCAGCCTATACTCACACCTCTATTGCGATTCGTGATGCGATTAGCGCAGTTTCTTTGCCAGCGATTGAAGTGCATATCAGCAATATCTACCGACGTGAAGAGTTTCGTCAAAAAAGCATGACCGCTGCGGTTTGTACGGGTCAAATCAGTGGTTTTGGACCATTTGGTTACCACCTTGCAATGATTTCAATGATGCAAATGTTAGGCGAACTCGATGCTCTTCGTAAAGCACAAGCGGCACAACAACAAGTAGTAGCCAAAGCATAAGATGAATTACATTCTCCAAGATGAAAACGCGCTCTACTTCGAGTGCGGTTTTTCATGTGATCATGCGGTTTTTTTAAAGCTTGGAAGTGAAGCCTTTTTTATCACCGATGCCCGTTACACGACGGAAGCTTCGGAGATCATCAAAAATGCAACCGTTTTAGAGGGCGACAGACGCGATCTACTCAAAACGGCACGTCTCTTGATCCGAAAAAGTGGCATCACATCACTTGTGTATAATCCCACCGAATGGAATGTGGAAGCGTTTGCAAGGCTGAGTGAAACGCTAAGCATCCATTTTCAAAAAAAACCCAATTTTTCGCAACAAAAACGCATCATCAAAAGTGAAACCGAGCTTGAAATCCTCAAGAAAGCGGCACTTTTTGGACGAGATGCATTTACTCATTTTGGAGAATTTTTAAAAAATCAAGGCGTTGGCATCGATGAAAAACGTGCCTTCTTTGAAGCCGAAGCAATTTTAAAACGCCGCGGTGAATTAGGACTTAGTTTTGAACCGATTATCGCGCTAGGAGCGAATGCTGCCAAACCGCACGCGCTGCCTACATGCAAAATGCTTCAAAAAGACGAACTCGTGCTTTTAGATGCGGGGGTGCAGTACGAGCGTTACTGTTCCGATCGTACACGAACGAGCTTTTTTGATGGGCAGTTTAACTTTGAAAAAGAACAGCATTTTAACGAGAGCTTTAAACAGAAAGTTTATGATACAGTGTTGCTCGCGCAAGAGGCCGCACTGAAAGCGGTTAAAATAGGTGTTAAAGCTAAAGAAATCGACAAAGCTGCACGCGATGTCATTGACAAAGCGGGATTTGGTCAGTTTTTCATTCACTCTACGGGGCATGGTGTCGGACTTGACATTCATGAATTGCCTGTGATTAGTGCGCGTTCTGAAACAATTATTGAAGAGAATATGGTCTTTACGATAGAGCCTGGTATTTACTTACCAGAGCAATTTGGCGTGAGGATTGAAGATACGATTATTGCTCGAAAAGATGGTGCTGAGGTTATGGGGTGAAGTTAGAACGCATTCGATTTTTTCCTACATGTAAAAAAGCCAAACCCCATTTTTCCCACAGCACCGTCATTGGAGTGGGAGGCAATCAAGGTGATGTTAAAAAGCGTTTTGTCAAACTCTACCGTACATTTTTAAACGATCCACGTTTCTTTGTTCAAGAGAGTTCTATGGTGTTCCAAAATCCACCGTTTGGGTATCTCGATCAACCCGATTTTTACAATGCAGTGATTGTGTTGCAAACCTCTTTAAGCGCAAAAGCATTATTGAAAGTGCTTTTACATGTAGAGCATCTTTTTGGGCGTGTAAGACTCTTTAAAAATGGACCAAGAACGCTAGATTTGGATATAATATTTTTCGATAATCAAAAGATCATTCAACCTAACTTAATCATTCCACATCCTAGATGGCAGGAACGAGCATCGGTTATCGTTCCACTCTTTACACTAAAAAGTTTTAAAGGATAAAGGTGAAATTTCATACGTTTAGTGGTGAAACACCAGCAGAAGCACTCAAACAGGCTCAACTGGACTGCGGTGAAAATGCGCTTGTAATAAGCACCAAACAGATTCGCAAAAAAACCATTAGTACTTCAGCTCTGTATGAAGTGGTCGTTGCCATTGAAGACGATCAACCAAACCCAGCCCCTAAAAAACCAGAACCAAGAGTTGAACATAAATACAAAAGTGGCGAAGATGTTCTCTTTAGCCTCTCAGAAGCGGCAAAACAAATCTCGCAAATTGCACAAGCTACTGGTGATATGGGCGCCTCAAACGCTTCTAGAGAAGCAGAAAGAGCCCAAAACAGTGAAGGCATTGGTGAAATCAAATGTGAAATCAACAAACTTGCCGATAAGATCAAACTGATTCAAGAGATGTTTTGGGAAGAACGAGCCCCACACCGTAATCATTTAGCCATTCCTTCTGAATTTTCAGAGATATATAAACTGGCTAAAACCAGTGGTATGGGGGAAGATCATTTAGAAAATATTATGAACCTCACATTAGAGCATATGCCTGTTCGCATGAAAAATAGTTCTGAGACAATCAAACGCTATTTTCAAGTGTTGCTTCGCAAATTGATTCCCGTACGTATGGAAGCCGAACTTCCTAAAGGGAATAAGCGTGTGATGATGTTTGTGGGACCTACGGGTGTGGGTAAAACAACGACCATTGCAAAGTTGGCGGCACGTTACTCGTACATTCAAGAAAAGCGTGCCAAAGTGGGCATTATCACCCTTGATACGTATAGAATTGGAGCAGTTGAGCAACTCTTCCAGTATGCTAAGATGATGCGCTTACCAATTGAAGATGTGGTTGATCCTAGTGACTTTAATAATGCTCTTTCTTCTTTGAGTCATTGCGATGTCATTCTCATTGATACCGTAGGAAGTTCACAGTACGATAAAGATAAACTGGTTAAACTCAATAAGTTTCTGCAAAGTTCGCAATTACAAATTGACGTTAACTTAGTACTCTCCGCAGGTAGCAAGCTCGAGGATCTTAAAGAGATCTACAAAAACTTTTCTTTTTTAGATATTGATACCCTTATTTTTACAAAATTTGATGAAACAAAGGTTTT
Organism: Sulfurospirillum sp.; assembly: GCA_036171535.1. Taxonomy (GTDB): domain Bacteria; phylum Campylobacterota; class Campylobacteria; order Campylobacterales; family Sulfurospirillaceae; genus Sulfurospirillum. The sequence goes on from JAVHRG010000337.1 coordinate 7,445, forward strand.
TGGAACGATATTTTCTTTGATTTACGATATTGATAAACCTGTAAGTTACTTTTCCATTGGTCAAGAGGTACCTGATGACATTGTCCCAGCGTCCAGTGACTTTTTGGTTGAGTGTATTTTAGATGGCTTTGAGAAAAAAAGAGGTGAACATGGAAACGCAGGCGAATAAACTCCAAGAACTAGTCGGCGCAGCTTCTGCTAACGAACATAGCCATACAAAATTTATTGCCATTACCAGTGGTAAAGGTGGCGTAGGTAAAAGTACGGTTAGTGCCAATATGGCAAATATCTTAGCAAACAACGGTTATAAAGTAGGGCTTTTTGATGCCGATATTGGACTTGCTAATTTGGATGTTATCCTCAATGTTCGTATCGATAAAAATATTTTACATGTACTTAAAGGTGAGTGTACACTGGCGGATGTCATTGTCCCTATTAAAAAAAATCTCTTACTCATTCCAGGTGAAAGTGG
>JAVHRG010000338.1:0-4318 GCA_036171535.1 Sulfurospirillum sp.
TCCAAGTGCGGGTGTCACAATGGCAACAGCAATTGCTTCAATACTGTGCAATAAAAAAGTCAAAAGTGACCTTGCCATGACCGGTGAGTTGACGTTGACAGGAAAAGTTTTACCCATTGGCGGGCTGAAAGAGAAGTTGATTGCAGCGTACAAAGCAAAGATTAAAACAGCGTTAATTCCTAAGAAAAACTATGAAAAAGATCTTGATGAAATTCCTGATGAAGTTAAAGAGAAGATGAAAATCATCCCTGTGTCTCGTGTAGAAGAGGTGTTGGAGTATGCATTAGTGAAGTAGAAAGAAGAAGCTAGATGGAAAACCATCTAGCTTTACATGTAAAGACTATTGTTGAAGTTGTTCGAAAGGAACAGCAACGACTTTTTGAGTGTCGATGATGTAAGGGATAACCGCTGTAGCACGAGCGCGTTTGATCGCTAGTTCTACCATCTCTTGATGTCTTTTGCAGTTACCAGTCAAACGACGTGGCATAATTTTGTATCTCTCAGAAAGAGAATGTCTCAAAATTTTTGCATCTTTATAGTCAATGTATTCTACTTTTGCTTCACAGTATTTGCAATATTTGCGTGCAAATTTTCTTTTCTCTGCCATTTTTTATCCTTTTATGTACTAAAACGGTATTTCGTCATCGTTAATATCGATGTCCGGAATTTCATGACCACTATATTCAGGAGTAGATTGTCTTGGATGTGCAGCTGGTTTTTGTGGGTTAGCATTATTGTAACCGACATTTGGTGTCGCCGTAGGCTCACCACCACCATAACTACCACCTTCTGCACCACCGCCTTCTTGTCCACCACGTGAATCCATCATTTGGAGTGTTTCAACAGTAATAGAGTGCTTAGAGCGCTTTACCCCTTGTTGATCTGTCCATTGATCGAGCTTTAAACGGCCCTCTACCAATACTTTTTTGCCACGGCTTAAATATTGGTTTGCGATTTCTGCGGTACGTCCAAAAAAGGTGATGTCGATAAAGCAAACCTCTTCACCTTGGCTTCCATCTTGCTTTTTGAAGCGACGATTGGTCGCAAGTCCAGTGGTACAAACAGCGCCACCATTTGGTAAATAGCGAAGTTCACAATCACGTGTGAGGTTACCAAGCATAATTACTCTATTGAACATCATGGCTCCTTAATTAAGCTTCAGTTGTAACAGTTTCTTCTACGATCTCTTTAGCTTCAACAACAGCAGCAGCTGGTACATCACTTTTTTTAGTGATTTTGTCAACTTGTTTGTTCCAAAATCTAAGCTCTTTTTGATTTTCAAATTTAACAGTCATAAAGCGGATAAACTCTTCAGTAATTCTGATAAGTCTTTCAACCTCAGCAATAGCTGGTGTTGGGGCAGTAAAGTAAAATACTACGTAAGATCCACGCTCAAATTTATCAATTTGATACGCAAGTTTGCGTGTACCCATCTCAAGTGTTGCAGCAATAACTGCACCATTTTTCTCTAAAATTTCTTTTAGAAAACTTAGTTTTGCTTGTAGCTCTTCTACAGTTAATGTAGGTTTTACTACAACAAGCAACTCATAATGTCGCATCGTTTCTCCTTCTGGATTTCACCCAAATAGTGTGTATTTGAGTAAGGATTTTTAGAATAGGTGGGGATTATACTACAAATAACTTTGAAGTTTTATTAAGCTTGAGAGTAAGTAACTGGTCTTTTCAACATTACCTATCTTCTTGAGACGGTATTCGGCATCAATCAATACGTTGGAAAGTTTATGATACGTTGCAAGATCAATTTTTATAGAGTGTTGTGAACGCTGTGCTGCCAGTTGGGGAGGAAGAGGGTAGCCAAGAATGGCTTTCGCATCAAACGCACCGTATAATTTAATGTAGGCGTGAAATAAAAAGAGTTGAGAGACATGGGCTTGAATCGCATTGATAATGCGAATTTCCTCGACACCATCGCCGTCAACGAGACGTTCAAATTCCTCATTAATATCTTTTTTATCAAGAAGCTTGGTAATGAAAGAGTCCATTGAAACGCTACCAAGTCCATAAACCAGGGTATTGATATCGTTGATGCCAATCTCACGATTTAGCACCAAAAGTTTTTCACATTCATTGACACACAATGAGAGATCTTCGGCATGAATCATATAGAGTTGTTGTAATGCGTAACGATCAATCGAAAGACCGACAGTATTAGCATGGTTTTGAAGTAACTGAATGGCTTCATTAAATTCAGCTTTAAAGAGACGTATAAAAACGCCATCATTTGGCTTATCAAAGAGTTTGGTCAGGGGCGTAGCTTTTTTATCTTCTCCAAAATATTGATAAATAAAATAGCTTGAATCGTTTTTAGCACACAGTCCAACCAGTGTCTCAACCTCTTTTGTAGGGAGTGTTTTATCCGTTTTAACGATAAGAATATTACGGTCACCAAAAAGAGAGGATTGCGCAAGAAAATTTTTAGCAGAGGTGAAGTTGTACTCATCAAAATACATCATGACTTTTTCGTCAATTCCTGCCTTTAAAAGAGTCAAAAGTTGTTGGGACAGTACATTGTTTTGATAGGCACACGCTCCATATAAAAGAGTTGACTTTGGGGCTTTTTGTGCTTTTAAAAGCCCTTCAAATTCTCTTCTATACATCAAAACTCTTCGTGACTCTGGCATATATGCGTGCCGTAGCTATATTGCTTTCGACAATTTTGACCTCAATACGTTGTAAAAGATGCACATCATTGTCCAGTAAAAAAATGCGTGCACCTTTAATCTCGTCATCCAATTTAGCAATAGGATTTTGTTCGGTTTCAACGACAATCGCTTTGAAATTATCACCTACATGTAACGCCATATAGCGTGCAAATTTGCGATCCATATAATCCCATGCCACTTTATCACTCTCTCGCTCTAGTGCGCTTATTTGTTCACATAAGGGCGCAATGTCTTTGAGCAAAAAGGTCAGTTTCTTTTCATCCTTTGACAGTTTTGCTTTTAAAAGACGGTGCAGTGTTAAGTCGCTGTAACGACGAATCGGAGAAGTAAAGTGGGTATAGATGTCAAAACCAAGTCCAAAATGTCCTTTATTTTCCGGTTCGTAAATCGCTTTTTTCTGGCTTTTAATGATGAGTTTGTCAACTTCTTCTCGAAGTCCTAGCCCATCCGCTTTCGCTTGAATACCTTGAATCATTTTGGGGATATCTGCACCAAGCTTTGCATTGATACCAATGAGTGCAAGATCGTTTAAAAGCATCTCCATACGCTCATAGGAAGGACTTTCATGGGTTCTAAAGATGCCAAAGCCTATTTTCTTTGCAGCCGCTTTATTGGCGAGTAACATACAATCTTCAATCAAACCATGTGAAGGTGTCTCTTCTTCTACGGTAGTTGAAACGAGATTTTGCTGTTCATCAACCCTCATTCGAACTTCTGAAGAGCGAAATGAAAAGGCGTTTTCAAGCCTTATATCACGTAGTTTTTGTGTAAGTGTATGAAGGGGTAAAAGATACTTTAAGATTGTTTTATCCGCAGTGTCAGCATCGTCTGTTTTACCTGCTAGGAAAAGGTCTATTTTCTCGTATGTATAGCGCTTTGTGGAGTGAATAATACTCTCAAAGAGTTCTTCTTTAAGTGGTTTACATGTAATTGGATCGAGGGTTATTTTAAAGGTGTATGCAAGGCGATCCACATTGGGTTTTAAAGAGCAGATATTTTCACTTAAAGCACGAGGAAGCATGGGAATGGACTTATGCGGAAAGTAGATCGAAAAACCACGTTCAATGGCTTCTTTATCGATGGCTCCCATGGCATAAACATATTCACTGACATCGGCAATGGCAACATAAAGTGTGTGATTGTCCACGTCAAAGTAGATCGCATCATCAAAATCTTTGGCATCTACGGGGTCGATGGTACAAAAGGGTAAATTGGTGAGATCAACACGGTTGGGATAGTATGCTTTATCCATAAAATCACCATGACTTTTAGCTTCGGTTTCGGCTTCTTTGGTAAAAAACTCTTTTTTATCAAACAGAGCTAAAGAGATTTTTTCATCGACCAGTGGATCATCGAGTGTTCCTAAAACTTCTTCGATGGCATTGGTGATATTATCGATCTTTAAAACGCTTCCAAGAGGAAGTTGCTTGAGTGATTTTTGGCTGGCCGTGATCTCAAACATAGATTCATTTTTGACGTTAACGCCAACCACTTTGCCTTTGCTCATCTTTGTGTAAACAATGCTTTTAGCAAAAGCGCGTTGGGCAATATAGACAACAACAGCCTTTGCTCGACCACCTCGTTTATTGGTGACACGTTTGGCAACCACCAAATCACCCCTCATAGCGCCATGC
>JAVHRG010000338.1:4328-29520 GCA_036171535.1 Sulfurospirillum sp.
CATGCAACCCTGAAGCTTCAATAATAAGGTCTTTGGAACGCGTGGGTTCGAGTGAGCTTAAATAGCCTGTTCCACTAAAGGCGACGTCCATTTTTCCTACAATATGGGAAGGCTCAAGGACGTAAAGATCATTTTTTGCTATAAGAGCCCGAAGTTGGATTAATGTCTGAAAATGAGGAAGAAAAGGAGCGGGCACATCTTTTTGTGCCACCCCTTCTTTAAGGCTTAGAAGAAAGTTTTTCACTGTTTAAATTGCTCTACGGTTTGTAAAAATGGCTCTGGTGTTAAGCCGTATGCATCAAACATTTGAAGTGCGCGATGAATGGAGACATCATCAAGCTGTCCAAAGATGTTAATACTATTTCTCACCACATTCAGTGCAGCCGAAAAAGCTCGGATGTGCTCTTGTGCTTTGGCAGGTTCATTTGAAAATTTGATGGATTCTACGAGTTCACTCTCTAAATTCCACTGTTCAAAAATTTTCGCGGTGATCTCTTCATTGCAAAAACCTACATATTCTTTTTCAAGAGTAGAGAGTTCATTGGGTGTTCTGATCGTTGAGAGTGCCGTTTTAAACGCAGCATCTTTCTCTCGTTCTATCAGCTCGTGTGCAATGATGATTTTGCCAACTTCCATCATAAAAGAGGCAGGTTGAAGGACATCAAGCATCGCTTTATTGACTTTAGAATACCACTTAAACATAAAGGTGCTTTGCAGTGTGCTAATTTCCAAAAAGGTTGCGTTGTTAAGGTGGTATGGAGCAAGATCAATTTTGATATTTTGTTTAATAGCGCTGGAAAGTGCAAAACCGCGCACGGTTGCCATGCCAAAAAGCGATACGGCATGAGCGATATTTTTGATTTCCCTGCTAAAGCCATAAAGAGGTGAATTAGATGATTTTAAGATATTGGCAGTTAACATTGGATCGCTCTCAACCACTTTGACAAGATCGGCTAAAGAGCTGTTTTTATCGACACATATACGCTGTATTTTTAAAACAGTATCATCCAGTGGCGGAAGCGCTTTAACTTTTTTTAAAATATTTTCATCCATAAGTGTTTCCTAGTGATTTGTTTATCTTCAAATTCTATCTCTTGTTGGTTTATAGTTTCCTTTTGCACTTTTACATGTAAAGTTTTTAAGTAACTATTCTGTAAAATACGGCATTTAATATTACATGTAAGGATTGACAAATGGCAATAACCGTCTTTTATGACAAAGATTGTGATTTAAGTGTTATTCGCTCTAAGAAAGTAGCGATGATCGGTTTTGGTTCTCAAGGACACGCGCATGCAGAAAATCTTCGTGATAGTGGTGTAGAAGTCGTTGTAGGTCTTAGAAAAGATGGTAGTTCATGGGCAAAAGCGGAAGCAAAAGGTTTCCGTGTTATGAGCGTTGGCGAAGCAACCAAATATGCTGATGTTGTCATGATTTTATTACCAGATGAGTTGCAAGGTGATGTTTTTGCAGCAGAAATCAAACCAAACTTAAGTGCTGGTAAAGCGATTGCCTTTGGTCATGGTTTCAACATTCACTACGGTCAAATTATTACTCCAAAAGGTATTGACTGTATTATGATCGCTCCAAAAGCGCCAGGTCACACTGTAAGAAGTGAGTTTGTGAACGGTGGTGGTATTCCTGATCTTATTGCCGTAGATCAAGATGCAAGCGGTTCTGCAAAAGCACTTGCACTTAGCTATGCTTCAGCAATTGGCGGTGGTAGAACGGGTATTATTGAAACGACATTTAAAGACGAAACTGAGACGGATCTTTTTGGTGAGCAAGCGGTTCTTTGTGGTGGTGTTACATCACTCGTAGAAGCTGGTTTCCAAACATTGGTCGAAGCGGGTTATGAACCAGAAATGGCATACTTTGAGTGTTTACATGAACTTAAACTCATTGTTGATTTGATGTACCAAGGTGGTATCGCCGATATGCGTTACTCTATTTCTAATACAGCAGAGTATGGTGATTATGTGAGTGGAAAACGCGTTATCAATGCTGAATCAAAAGCTGCAATGAAAGAGATCTTGGCTGAAATCCAAGATGGTCGTTTTGCTAAAGATTTCATCTTAGAGCGAAAAGCAGGATACACTCGTATGAATGCAGAACGTTCTATGACAGAGAGAAGTCTTCTTAATAAAACAGGTGAAAAACTTCGTTCTATGATGCCTTGGATTACATCTAAAAAAATCATTAACAAAGACAAAAACTAATCCATTATTTTACCAGTGAAAACTGGGGCATTTTGATGCCAAAAGAGCTTTACTCTTTTGGCAGTATGAATTTTTAAAAAAAAGAGGTTATATGGGCATTGTTATCACCGTAACGTCTGGTAAGGGTGGTGTTGGTAAATCAACGACCACAGCAAACCTAGCCGTTGGACTTGCAAATTTAGGCAAAAAAGTTGTTGCGATTGACTTTGACATAGGTCTTAGAAACCTTGATATGATCTTGGGACTTGAAAATCGCATCGTCTATGATGTGGTCGATGTCATGGAAGGTCGTTGTAATCTTGCACAAGCTTTGATTAACGACAAAAAGTCTAAAACACTCTATTTTTTACCTGCGAGTCAAACCAAAGATAAAGATATTTTGAATAAAGATAAAGTCAAAGCATTGATCGAAAATCTCAAAGAGAGTTTTGACATCGTGATGATTGACTCACCTGCGGGTATCGAAAGTGGTTTTGAACACTCCATTTTTCTAGCAGATCGTGCACTGATTATTTCAACGCCTGATGTCAGTTCCGTTCGTGATGCGGATCGTGTTATTGGGATTATTGATGCAAAAAGTGAACGTGCAAAAAATGGCTTGGAAGTTGAAAAACACATCATTATTAACCGTATTAAACCTGAGATGGTGGATGCTGGCAATATGCTTAGTGTGGAAGATGTCCTAAGTATTTTAGCGCTTCCTTTAATTGGTATTGTTCCTGATGATGAAGATATTATCACGTCAACCAATACAGGGTCACCCATTGTCAATAAAGATAAGTCACTCTCTGCCGAAGCCTATCGCCGAATTGCCCGACGTATTTTAGGTGAAGAAGTTGAGTTCTTGGATATTAGAGCTAAGAAAGGACTTATGGCAACCCTTAAAGGAATTTTCAAATGAATTTTTTTGATAGTTTCTTTGGACGCAATAAACCTACAGCAGATGTGGCAAAAAACCGCCTAAAAATTATGCTTGCTCATGAGAGAGCCAGTTGTAAATTACCGTATATGGACGATTTACGCAATGATCTTATTGCAGTTATTCGTAAGTATACTAACGTAGAAGATGTAAAAATTACCTCTCAAACGAATCAAAATATTGAGTTATTAGAAGTTGAAGTCATTCTTGGAAAGTAAGTTTATTCATGGTAAAAAAAATTAACGAAAATAAAAATACACAAGAGGGCACACCTCTTCGTGAGATAAAGTCGAGCCAGCTTAGAAAATACAGTTTGCTTATAATGCTTGTTTTAACACTTATGTTAACGGCTTTTGGTGTCTATATCTATATGACAACCTCATACGAACATTATTATAAAACAGCTCAAAAAGAGCATGGTACATCCAGTGAAGAGTTAATGCATAAGATGAAGCAGATGTTGGATGATGAAAAAGCACGTCAGTCTCAACTTCCTACGCCACCAACACCTGTTGAGGCAAATATCACAGAACAAAATCAAACGCAAACACAAGCGACTGAAAAATCTGTTGATAGTAATGAAACAAATGCCACAATGATCGCTCATGAAAATGAAAGTAAAAGGCAAGAACTCTCTGAAGTACATGATTATGAACGAAGCCTCAAGGAGAGCGGAAAACCTGCGCGCCCTAATGAAGTGGTTCGCAAAAAATATCCTGAGGGGACAACTCCTAAGCTTGCCATTATCATTGATGATGTCTCTTTCGCTTGGCAAACACGTTCTATTAAAGAAATTCCTTACAAAGTCACGCCTTCTTTTTTCCCTCCAACCAAGGGACATCCAGATACCGTGCGTTTGTCTCATGATTTTGAGTTTAGAATGATCCATCTTCCAATGGAATCAAAAAACTACTCTTCTCCTGAGCCTGACACTTTGAATGCAGTTGATTCCAGTGAGGTCATAGAAAAGCGAATTAAACGCATTAAAGAGTGGTTTCCAGAAATTATTTATTACAATAATCATACAGGAGGATCCTATACAGCAGATTATAATGCGATGGATCGTTTGGTTAAAGTGATGAAAGAACATGGTCTTGTTTTTGTTGACAGTCGAACCGCTGGCAATTCAAAAGCACCTGAAATTACGAAAAAATACAACATGTTTCTCTACTCTCGTGATGTTTTTTTAGATAATTCTCTTGATAAGAATTTAATTCGCGCACAATTAAAGGAAGCGGTTGCTAAAGCTAAAAAACATGGCTATGCGATTGCTATTGGGCATCCACATAAAAATACTTTAGAGGTATTAAAAGAGTCTCAAGATCTTTTAGAAGGTGTGGACATGGTTTATCTTAAGGATTTATAATGATCCAATCCATAGACTTTCATATCCCCGAATTGGAGTGTATGAAAGTCTATCCCCAACCGCTTTATTATCTTGGTAATTCTGATCTTCTCACGCGCCCTAAAATCTCCATTGTCGGCACACGCCATCCCATTACGTATACAAAGCTAGTGACAGCGGACATTGCTCACAAACTCTCTTTGGCAGGAGTCTGCATTGTCAGTGGTGGAGCACAAGGGGTTGATGGCATTGCCCATCAAGCGGCAGGGTCTTCTAATACTATCATGGTAGCAGGAACGGGACTTGATATCCGCTATCCCTCTTTACATGTAAAGCTCATTGAAGGCATTGAAAAAGAGGGGTTGGTCCTGAGTCAATTTGAAGCAGGGCAGCCTTCTCTTAAATGGAATTTTCCATTACGAAATGAAGTGGTTGTGGCTTTAGGTGAAGCTTTGATTGTTACCCAAGCCGATCTGAAAAGTGGAACGATGCGCAGCATTGAATTTGCCCTTAAAATGCAAAAGCCAATCTATGTTCTTCCTCATCGTTTGGGGGAAAGCGAAGGTACCAACGGACTTCTTTCAAAGGGGTTAGCCACACCGATTTATGACATCGATGCGTTTGTTGCCTCTTTTGGTCATGTGGATGTAGCCTGTAAAGATGATTTTTTGATCTATTGTGACACACATCCTCTTTACCACGAAGCAGTGGCAAATTTTTCACAAAAAGTATTTGAATATGAATGTTTAGGTAAAATTGCAGTTGAAAATGGACGCATTAAACGCGTATAAGGGAAACAAATGGGTTTTGAGTGGATTATCGCTTTTTTAGTCTTGGGTTTAGTGGTCGGCTTTATGGCGGGATTACTGGGTATTGGTGGTGGTGGAATCATGGTGCCTGTCTTAACAAGCATTTTTCTCGCACAAGGTGTTCCGGTTGAACAAGTTGTCCACATGGCGCTAGGAACCTCAATGGCCTCTATTGTTTTCACATCATTTGCGAGCATGAGGGCACACCACAAAAAAGGTGCTGTCATGTGGAATGTGGTGAAATACATGGCAGGTGGCGTTGTTCTAGGAACATTTGCGGCAACGTTTCTCGCAGCTTACATGAAATCTGCGCAACTTGCGATCTTCTTTGCAATCTTTATGGCATATGTATCGATTCAAATGGCTATCGATAAAAAGCCAAAACCGAGTCGTGAACTTTCTACCCCACCATCACTTTTTGGAGTGGGTTCGCTGATTGGCATTGTCTCAGCGCTTGTTTCTATCGGTGGAGGTTCTCTGACAGTTCCGTATCTTGTCTGGCAAAATGTGGATCTCAAAAAGGCAATAGCTACTTCTGCAGCCATCGGGTTTCCTCTGTCCATTGCAGGTACAGTTGGCTACATTGTCAATGGTATGATACACGCTGAAGGTGGAGCAGATATGATGTTAGGATTTGTTTATCTTCCCGGTGTGGTATTGATCTCCATAGTGAGCTATTTTACGGCTCCTTTGGGTGCTAGAATGGCGCATACGCTTCCCGTTGGCAAACTCAAAAAGATTTTTGCTTTACTTTTGATGACACTTAGCATTAAAATGCTTACATCAATCCTTTAGCCTTTACATGTAAAAGCATTAAGATGGCAATAGAAAAAGTCAAAGCTTATTTTAGAGCGTTTAATATGGAAAAACAGGTGGTTGAGTTTGCAGTTTCAAGTGCAACCGTTGAGCTTGCGGCTGCCGCATTAGCGTGTGCACCCGAACGCATTGCTAAAAGCCTTACTTTTTATGGGGAAGAGAGTGCTATACTGATTGTGACAGCAGGTGATGCTAAAGTCGATAATCAAAAATTTAAAGAGCGTTTTAATATGAAAGCTAAAATGTTGAAAGCGGAAGATGTTGAGCCACTCATCGGACATGGTATTGGTGGCGTCTGTCCGTTTGGTGTCAATGCCCATGTGCATATTTATTTGGACATTTCACTCAAACGCTTTGATGTGGTCTATCCCGCAGCAGGAAGTGCCAATAGTGCTATTGCATTAGATTTAGAAGCGTTAGAAGTTCATGCTAAGGCATTAGGTTGGGTAGATGTTTGTAAAAACTGGTAAGATTAGTTTACATGTAAAGAGGAATATACGATGCAAAAAGGTTTTTTAGCGATATTTTTGATTCCATCATTACTTGTGTGTGCAAGCAATCTTTTTGATGAAAACCAGCCTCTTGTGGCTGTAGGTACCTGTATGGAACGTATTGAAATTCAAAATAGCCATACACCCGTTGATCTGTTTAAATCCAGCGCTAAATGTATTGAAGAGGAAAAATACCCACAGGCTGTTGATCTTTATTTGGTGGCTACGGCATATGGCTATTTTGATAGCGGACGAGTGGTTGATAAAAGCACACGCCAAGCCTTAGATACCCTCAAAACGGAAATTTTTGGACCACTGGATGCCACTAAACGCAATCAGTTTGCGGAAGCCTTGCGCGCAAGGTTGGATGATATGAAATCAAGCTGTAACTTTCTTGAAAAACTAGGTAAACCAACCTATTATCCAAAATATTTGGTGCAAAATGGTGTGACGCGTGGCGATGGACTCATTCTTAATTACGATGCGAAAGCATTGTGGGATGATACGCGGTTTGAGTATTTGAAATGCCCGTAAGCTTTACATGTAAAGCTTTAAAGGTAGCGTTTGGCTAAACCTCCCAGTGAGGTTTCTTTATAGTTGGTGTTCATATCTTTGCCTGTTTCGACCATCGTTTGAATAATCTCATCAAAACTGACTTTATGCGCTCCATCAGTATAGGAAGTGTATTCTGCCGCGTCAATGGCGCGAATCGCCGCCACGGCGTTACGCTCGATGCACGGCACTTGCACATAGCCTGCTATGGGGTCACACGTCATGCCAAGGTGATGCTCAAGTCCCATTTCAGCGGCGTAATCAATTTGTTGTAAGTTTCCTCCAAAAAGATACGATGCCATGCCTGCTGCCATCGAACACGCTACACCTACTTCACCTTGACATCCCACTTCTGCACCTGAAATCGAGCCATTAAATTTGACAATGTTCCCCAAAAGTCCTGCCACAGCAAGCGCACGTAAGCAATCGATTTGATCAAGTGTATAAAGCTCTTTGAGGTAGCGAAGCACGGCGGGTACTACGCCACACGCTCCACAGGTGGGTGCTGTCACGACAATATTTCCCGAAGCATTCTCTTCACTGGTGGCGAGAGCATAGGCGAAGATGATGCCATGAGCACGTTTTTCTTCTTTACGGGCTTTAGCAAAGAACATGGGTGCTTTTCTAGGGTATTGCAAGATTCCAGGAAGAACGCCGGATTGTTTCAAGCCACGGTCGATGGTATTTTGCATACTCTCCCAAACTTCAGCAAGGTAAGTCCAAATGGCTTCACCTTCGTGCGTTTCAACGTATTGCCAAAGCTCTTTGTGCTCTTTTTCGCACCATTGCATAATCGCATTCAGCGTTGTGAGTGGATAAATAGAAGGCTCAGCAATAGGATTTTCTCCTGCTTCTTTAAGCGCACTACCACCCACGCTGTAGACTTCCCACGATCCTAAGAGTTCTTGTTTTTCATCAAAGGCTTCAAAAAACATGCCATTGGAGTGAAAGGGTTTAGTGATGTCAGGGCGAAAAAGTATCTCAACACCCACTGAGGCCAAGGCTTGGTGGAGTGCATCATCGGTTAAGTGACCACGCCCCGTTGCCGCAAGTGAGCCAAAAAGAGTGACACGGTATAAAGAAGCATTGGGGAAGCGTTTTTTGAAAATTGTACCTGCGTTAAAAGGTCCCATCGTATGGCTGGAAGAAGGTCCATGCCCAATACAGTAAAATGATCTGAGTGATTGCATGGTAGACCTTTTGAGACGAAAAATTGTGGTGGATTATAGCATAGAATGCATTTTACATGTAAAGACACAAAGAGCGCTTTAAATCAATCTTTGGTAGAATAAATTCACATTGAAATAAAGAGTCATCGTTGAAAAAAACAGCAAGTATTGATATTGGACTGAAGCGTATTGGTGTGGCACTCTGTTTGGCTGAAGGCATTGTGTCTCCTCAAGAGGCGATACTGCGTAAAAATCGTGACCAAGCCGCGCGTGATGTCGATGTTTTTTTAAATGAGTGGAACATCGAGCTTTTAGTCGTGGGACTTCCCCAAGGTGGTAGTAGCAGTGAAGAGATGCAGAGGCGCATCAAACACTTTGTAACTCTTTTAAAATTTAGTGGCGAAGTGGTCTATCAAGATGAGTACGGCTCAAGCAATGAAGCCAAAGAGATGATGCAAGGAATTGTCCGTCAAAAGCGCGATGGCAGAATTGATTCCATGGCGGCAAAAGTGATTTTAGAACGCTATTTTGATGCTCTAAAGGCGAGTCATGGTTGAGCTTGAGGTTGCAGAAATTATCGGAACAGTCGCTTTTGCACTGAGTGGTTTTTACGTGGCTGTTAAAGAAAAATTGGATCTTTTGGGGATTTTTATCGCTTCTTTTCTAACGGCGCTCGGGGGTGGACTGGTGCGTGATATGTTGGCGAGTCGCTCTCCGTACACCTTTACAAATTTGATGCCCTCTATTTTAGTGATTGCAGTCATAGTGCTGAGTGTTTTGTTTCAATTACATAAAAAAGATGAGCTTGAGAAGACATTTTATTTTATCATCAGCGACACGTTGGGATTGGTTTCGTTCTCTATTTCAGGAGCACTCATTGCGTTACAAGTAGAGTTTAACTTTTTTGGTGTTGTTCTAATGGCGCTTATAACAGCGGTAGGCGGAGGTGTCATTCGAGATATTTTACTTAACCGTGTGCCCCTTTTGTTGACCAGTGAGTTTTATGGCACGGTTTCACTTTCGGTGGGAGCGATTTTATTTGTGTTTGCGCAGTTTGACATTAGCGGATATGTACCTTTGATGGCAGTATTTGCTTTTGGAGTCGCGCTTCGATTGTTGGCCTATTATAAGCAGTGGCATTTGCCTAAAATTGGGTAAGGTTTTTTTCGCTATAATGGCATTTTTTTAGAGGAGTACGTGATGGATTTTGAAACAATGGATAAAGAGTATGTGTTGCAAACGTATGCAAGAAACTATGTCAATTTTAAACACGGTATCAACGCAACACTTTTTGATGATAAAGGAAGAGATTATATCGACTTTACGAGCGGTATTGGTGTGGTCAGTGTGGGGCATGGCAATCAAAGACTTGCGGATGCAATAAGCGATCAAGCACGCAATCTGATTCATACTTCTAATCTCTATTTGATTGAACCTCAAGCGAAGTTAGCAAAAAAAATCTGTGAACTCACAGGCTTTGATGTGGGAGTGTTTTTTGGAAACTCAGGCGCTGAAGCCAATGAGGGCGCGATTAAACTGGCACGTAAATACGGTGAGAAAAAATTTGCCAATAAAAAATACAAAGTTCTAACCTTAGAACACTCATTTCATGGCAGAACGATTACGACGGTTAAAGCTACCGGACAAGAAAAATTTCATCAAACTGCTTTTGCACCGTATCCTGAAGGATTTGCGTATACCAAAGAGATCGCGGATCTTTATAACTCTATCGATGATGAGACCGTTGCCGTCATGATAGAACTTGTTCAAGGGGAGGGTGGCGTTAAGGCCTTTCCTAAAAAAGAGATTCAGGATTTGGCAAAATTTTTGAAAGAAAAAGAGATTTTGCTCATTATCGACGAAGTTCAAAGTGGCGTTTTTCGAAGTGGTGAGTTCTTAGCAACATCCCTTTATGAGATTGAGCCAGACATCATCACCCTCGCAAAAGGGCTTGCGGGTGGTGTACCTATTGGTGCGGTCATTAGCAAACACAAAGATATCTTTGAAGCTGGGGATCATGGTAGTACCTTTGGCGGCAATTTCCTCTCTACACGTGCAGGGCTTGAAGCTCTTGCTATTTTAGAAGAGTACAAACAAAGTGGTATGTTGGATGAAGCACTCATCTATTTTGATGGAAAACTAAAAGCGACACAAGCAGCATTCCCGACACTGTTTGAAAGTGTTGAGGGGCTTGGTCTTATGCGTGGTCTTAAGTGTCCAAGTAGCGATATTTTGGCAAGTATCATCAAAAAAACGTTTGAGCATGGCTTGTTAGTGCTTAAAGCTGGCAAAAATACACTTCGTTTCTTACCTCCGCTCACCATCTCGAAAGAAGAGATTGATGAAGGTTTTAAACGCTTAGAGAGTGCGTGTAAAACGCTTTTATAAAAGAGATACGTGAAATTTAGTGCTTATATGCAAGAGTGGCTCTATGGTAATGAGGGCTACTACAGCAATATGCGAACCATCGGGAAAGAGGGTGATTTTTACACCGCGGTAAGTACCAGTATGTTCTTTGGTGGTTCGATTGCTAAGCGGCTAATTTCGACGATTGAGAGTGGCTTTTTAAGCCCCACATGCCATGTGGTTGAAATCGGTGCACATAAAGGCTATCTCCTAGCCGATATGATCCAGTTCATTTATACCCTCAAACCTGAACTACTCCAAACTCTCACGTTTGTCATTGTTGAGCCTTTTGATGCAAACCAAGTAATGCAAAAAGCTTACTTTGAAGAGGCTTTTGGAGATGCTGTAAAACTTTTACATGTAAAGAGTTTGGAAGCGTTTACATGTAAAGAAGCATTCTTTGTTGCCAATGAAATTTTTGACGCTTTTTCATGTGAACTGATCAAAGAAGATCAGATGCTTTTTATTGAAAGTGGAAAAGCTTTTTTTGCAAATATGGATGACAAAATAAAGACAAAAGCTAAAGAGTACGGTATTACCAAAGGCGAGCTTTGCTTGGGGTATGAGCCTTTTGCACATGCGATGAGCCAGTGTAGTGAGCGTTTTGAGTTTGTAACCTTTGATTATGGTGATAAAGAAGCACGTGGTGATTTTTCACTACGCGTTTACGCTCACCATCAGGTCTATCCCTTTTTTGCACTCACTGATTTAGTGGAAGAAAAGCTTCGTGAAAAAAGCGATTTTAATGCCTTTTTTGCCAAGGTAGATATCACGTACGATGTCAACTTTAGCCATCTTTTTTATGCTTTTGGAAAAAGTGGCATTTATGTCCATGACTATGCGACACAGATGAAAGCGTTAGTTGATTTTGGCTTAGTGGAGCTTTTAGAGCTTTTCGCCAACAATGTTTCAGATAAGCAGTATGAACGGGAAATGAACAAAATTAAAACATTGATTGACCCTTCCTTTATGGGAGAACGATTTAAAATGGCGTGTTTTCGTAAAGGAGAAGTTGAATGCAATTAACCATTAATGGTGAAAAAAAAGAGAGTCAAGCCAAAACGATTAAAACACTTTTGGATGAACTTGGAATTGAAAGTAAAGTGATGGCGGCAGCTGTCAATATGAATGTTGTCAAAAAAGAACTCTGGGAAAGTTATGTGCTTGAACAAAACGATAAAGTCGAGTTTTTACAGTTTGTAGGTGGTGGCGCTTAGTGCCAAAGCTGTTGGTTGCTTTTCTTTCCTTCAATCATCGCTACAGCAATAGCAAAACCATTGTCATGTGTGATGGAGAGTGAAAGATCAGTAATCTCATAATCTTCAATTAAATGACGTGAAAGTGTAAAAGAGGGTGCATTTTTTGTATCTTTGTAAAGCTTAATGTCAAAGAAACCACATTTTTCACTAATACCAATACCTAAAGCTTTAGAAACAGCTTCTTTTGCCGCATAAAATCCTGCAACAGTGGCATCACTTTTCGCGAGAGTTATTTCTTCTGGAGTTAAAAATTTAGCGAACGCCTTGTCTCCAAAGCGCTCTTTGAGTTTTGTTATTCGCTCAATACTAACAATGTCTATGCCGATCATTGAACCACAAAATCTGTAAAGTAGATATTTTTGACTTGTCCATCGGAAAGATTTTCATTGATTTTATCAAGGACTTCATCTTTGAGTTTATCTTTACCCTTTAGGGTACTGATCTCTTCAAAGGTTTTAGAAGAAAATGTGCGGATGATAATATCTCGAATCAAAGATTTTTTATGATCCATTTCAGGCTGTAATTTTGGATCGCTGAGTTCCAAATCAATGGAAACTTTTAAAAAGCGATTGCCACTTTCGCTCAGCAAGTTAACAACAAACTGTGCCATTGGATACATTGGTCCGATTGCTAAATGGTCGGTTGATTTTTTACTAGGGCTTTTTTTCTTCTCTGCTTTGACGTCTTGTTGTGCTGTTGCGCTTGTTGCGGCTGCTTCTTCGTGGCTACCACCTAAAAGTAAAAAAGCTGCAGTCCCTCCACCAATAAGGATTACTACCAATAAAACAATGACAATGATAAGAACCATGTTGCCTTTTGGTTTTTTTTCAACAATAACATCGCCATCTTCGGGTTTTTTGCCAGCCATTCTTCTATCCTTTTTTACATGTAAAACACAATTTACTCTATATCGTGTTATTTCGCAAAAAATTTACATCCATTCAATTAATTTTGAAACTTCATCAATATTATAACACTTGAGTCCCTCAATTTTTTCCAGAGGAAGAGACGGAACGACTGCTTTTTCAAATTGTTGCGACTTGGCCTCTTTAAGTCTGAGATCAAGGTTGAAGATGTCCCGTACATCGCCAATTAAAGAGACTTCGCCAATAAAAATGGTATCTTTGCTGATAGGTCGGTTACGGTAAGAGCTAATAATGGCTGCAATAATCGCAAGATCGGCGGATGTCTCACTGATTTTAATGCCTCCAGCAATGTTAATATAGACATCGTACTGATTAAAAGGCAGATCAAGTTTTCGCTCTAAAAGAGCCAAAAGCATCGTAAGGCGGTTGAGCTCATACCCTGTCGCACTGCGTTTGGGATTGGGGTAGCCACTATCACTGACGAGGGCTTGCACTTCTAAAACAATCGGGCGACTCCCTTCCATTAAAACCGTAATAGCTGAGCCTGCTTGTGCTTTTCCCCTTGTGAAAAACTTTTTAGAGATATCTTTAGCACTGACAAGTCCTGCTTTGGTCATCTCAAAAATTCCCACTTCGCTGGTTGTGCCAAAACGGTTTTTAAACCCTCGAAGCAATCTTAGCTCACGGGAAGAGTCGCCTTCAAAATAGAGCACTGTATCGACCATGTGTTCTAGTACACGGGGTCCTGCGATTGAACCTTCTTTGGTGATGTGCCCAATGATGAAAATAGCGATATTTTTATCTTTTCCATAACGCATCAGTTCAAACGTGATCTCACGAACTTGAGAGACGCTCCCTGGTGCGGAGGCTACTTTTTCACTGTAAATGGTTTGAATGGAGTCGATGATCAGGACTTCAAAAGAGTGTTGTTCGAGCTCTTTAAAAATCGTATCCAGTCTGATTTCAGAGAGAAGGTAAAGATTTGGGTAATTACTGTCCACTCTGTTGGCACGTAGTTTAATCTGGCTTGAGGATTCTTCTCCACTCACGTAGAGAACTTTTTTTCCTTCTTTGGCAAGATTGCCTGCAATTTTAAGAAGTAGTGTGGATTTACCAACCCCTGGGCTTCCGCCAATAAGTGTTAAACTTCCTTGAACGATACCACCACCTAGTACCAAATCAAGTTCACGGTCTCCTGAACTGTAACGCTCAACTTGTTCGAAGCTGACTTCAGTGATAGGAATAGCGCTACTTTGTGTATGGGTAATTGGTTTGGAGTTAATCTCTTTAAGGACTTCAATCTGTTTGTCACTCAGCTCAATATATTCATCCCATGCACCACAATTTGGGCATTTTCCAAGCCATTTAGCACTTTGGTGCCCACAGGCTTGGCATTCAAAAAGAATCTGTTTTTTAGCCATTGGTATTGGTGAAAATAGAGTCTAAAATGGTATCAATATAATCATCCGCATTAAAAGGAATCAAGTCATCTTTGCCTTCACCCACGCCTACGTAGATGATAGGAAGCTCTAACGCTTTTGCAATACCAAAAAGTGAACCACCCTTTGCGGTACCATCAAGTTTGGTGATGATGATAGCATCAATGCTAATCATCTCATGAAAAGCTTTGGCTTGGTTAATGGCAGAAGTACCTTGAGTACCATCTAAAATCAATATTTTACGGTGAGGAGCTCCCGTGAGTGCTTTATCGCAGATACGAACGATTTTTTTCAGCTCATTCGCAAGATTGACTTGGTTATGCAAACGCCCAGCCGTGTCGATAATGACATGATCAATCTTTCTAGCCGCAGCGGAACTGATGGTATCGTATGCTACAGCGGAAGGGTCATGTCCTTGTTGTGTGTAAATAATACCCACATCAATCTTATCCGCCCAGCTTTTGAGTTGTTCGATTGCAGCGGCTCTAAAGGTATCAGCAGCACCTAAAGTACACTAAACCCCTCTTTTTTATAGTTATGGGCTAGTTTGGCAATGGTGGTCGTTTTGCCTGCTCCATTAACTCCGATAACAAGCTCCACGAAAGGCTTTTGTAGCGTCTCAACAGAAAAAGTTGTGTCGTATTTAAAATAGACTTTGAGGACACGCTTCACATCTTCGCGTGCTACGGTTTGAGAAGGAGGCAGGTAGTAGATAATCTCTTCAACCAGCTCATAGGGAATGTCGGACTCAATTAAAATCTCTTCCAAAAGAGTCTTATCGATTTTCTCAACTTTTACAGGAAGAATTTCTTTGATGGCGCCGAGTGTTTTATCGAGTCCTTTTTTGATAAAGCTAAACATTAAAGCACTTTTTTGATGTCAGCGTCAATCATCTCTTCAGGAATGGCTCCTACATAATGGGTTGAGTATTTACCCTCTTTATCATACAAAAACATGAGGGGGATATTTTTGACACCACCCGCACTTTGCGCTAGTTTAAAGTTTTCAATACCATTGGTAATAATGTAATGAATATTGTTGTATTTCATAAAATTGTTGATCTCTTCATTGGATTTATTCTCTTCTAAAAGAACACTAATGATGACAAAGTTATCTTTATATTTCTCTTGAAGGTTGTTAAGATGAGGAATTTCGGCTTTACAAGGAGGACACCATGTTGCAAAAAAGTTGACTAAAACGACTTTGTTTTCATAGCCTGCAAAGCTAAATCCTTTTTCAAGCGGTGTAACAACAATTTCTTTGCCTGAAACATCTTTAAGTACAATTTTTTCATTTTTAACCTCTTCTTGCACTTTTTCAGACTTTGCTTCGGTTTTTTTCTTATCAGAAGAACAGCCATTAAAAAAGAGCATTGAGTACGCGATAAACAGAGCAAACCAAAACTTCATTCGTATCCTTTTTTTATATTATAAAGGATATTATTGTAGTCAAACAAGCCTTAAAGTGACAACAATGCAAAAAATTAAGTTTGAAACAAAATCAGAATTCCGCGCTTATGCAAAAGCAAAACTTTGCTCGGTTCACAATACCTATAAGCGTGATAAAATAGTAGAAAAAAAGATTTTGAGTCTCTTGCATTACTTGAAAATCCGCTCTGTTTTACTCTATGTTCCACTGCCCATTGAGGCCAATGTAAACGGTGTTATCGCAACATGTAGACGAAAAAAATGTAAGGTCTATGTTCCGTTTATGGAAGGCGTCAGTTTCAAGATGGTAAAATGGAGATTGCCTTTAAGTAGAAAAAAATTTAACATAGAGGAGCCTAAAAACTCTTTTGCTGTTAAACCAAAAATTGATTTTGCGATAGTGCCCGTCATAGGGGTTGATGGGGCATTCAAAAGAATTGGTTTTGGAAAAGGGATGTATGATCGGTTTTTCGAGTCTCTTGTACCAAAACCTTCAATAGCATTTGTTCAAAAGGAGTTTTGTATGACACAAAGCCTTTTATCAGAAGGACATGATATTGCAGCAGATATTTATTTAACCCCTTATAAAACTATTATCAAAAGAGGGAAAAATGGTTCTAGAGTCACTAGCGGTAGGTGGAGCTGCTGTAGTCAGCGGCGTTGCAGGATTTTTCATCGCCAAAAAGATGGAAGCTGCAAATTATGAGATACACGTTGCCCAAGCAAGGGCCAAAGCGAAAGCCATTGAACATGAAGCGGAGTTAATCCTTAGTAGTAGCAATATTAAAGTAAAAGAAGCCGAATTAGAGGCCAAACGCAAGTACGAAGACCGCACGATCACGCTTAAAAAAGAGCACTCTGAAAAGATGCTTGATCTTGAAAAAAAAGAGCGTAATTATAAAGATGAATTCAAAAAAATCACGAAAGAACGTGAAGATTTACAACTTTTGCAATCCAATGCAAA
This sequence comes from Sulfurospirillum sp., assembly GCA_036171535.1. GTDB lineage: Bacteria > Campylobacterota > Campylobacteria > Campylobacterales > Sulfurospirillaceae > Sulfurospirillum. The sequence continues at coordinate 21,007 of JAVHRG010000338.1, forward strand.
CTCTTTACTTGAAGAGGGAAATCAACTAAAAGATGAGTATAACACAAAGGTAAATGAAGCGCTTGTGGTATTGGAGCGTTCATCGGGTTTAACACAAAGTGAAGCCAAAGAGATCGTTTTAGCCAAAGTAGAAGAGCAGTCTCGTGCTGAGATTGCCCATACCGTTAGGCGTCTTGAAGAAGAGGCAAAACAGGATATTAAACGTCGTGTGAACTACATCTTGGCACAAGCAACCACACGTTTTGCAGGTGAATTTGCGGCTGAACGTCTTATCAATGTTGTCAATATTAAAGATGATGAACTTAAAGGGCGCATTATTGGTAAAGAGGGTCGTAACATCAAAACCCTTGAGATGCTTTTAGGCGTTGATATCATCATTGACGATACACCAAATGCGATTATTTTAAGCAGCTTTAATCTCTATCGTCGTGCAATTGCAACCAAAGTCATTGAGCTTTTGGTACAAGATGGTAGAATTCAACCGGCACGTATTGAAGGTATTTATGAAAAAGTTAAAGATGAGTTTGATCAAAGTTTAACCGAAGAGGGCGAAAATATCGTCATTGACCTTGGTCTTACCAAAGTCCATCCAGAGCTTGTAAAACTCATCGGTCGTCTTAAATTTAGAGCGAGTTACGGTCAAAATGCACTCGGTCACTCCCTTGAAGTGGCACATCTTGCAGGCATTATTGCAGCAGAAACGGGCGGCGATGTCCTTCTTGCACGTCGTGCTGGAATACTCCATGATATTGGTAAAGCCTTGACGCATGAAACTGCAGGAAGTCACGTTGATTTAGGTGCAGAAATTTGTCGTCGTTATAAAGAGCATGATGTTGTCATCAATGCTATTTTTGCACACCATGGACATGAAGAGCCAACTTCCGTTGAAGCAGCAGCTGTATGTGCGGCAGATACACTCTCCGCGGCACGACCAGGTGCAAGAAGAGAGGTCCTTGAAAGCTTCTTAAAACGTGTTCAAGACATCGAAGATATTGCTAAGAGCAAACCAGGTATTAAACAAGTGTATGCGATTAATGCGGGTCGTGAAATTCGTGTTATTGCCAATGCTAAACTCATTAATGATGACGAAGCTGTCCTCCTTGCAAAAGAGATTGCTCAAGAGATTGAGAGTAAAGTTCAGTATCCTGGCGAGATTAAGGTTAATGTTATTAGAGAAATTCGCGCTATTGATTTCGCACGCTAAAAGCTTTTACATGTAGAGGTTATGCCTCTACATGTAATGCCTACTTATGGAAATTTAATGCAAACACTGTACACCTTCAAAACCCTTTTTAACGAAATCAAACACTATAAAAAAGAGCTCATTTTTGCTAACATGATTGCTTTTTTAGCGGTCGTTGTGAATACGCCTGTACCTCTTTTAATGCCAATGATAGTCGATGAAGTGCTACTGGGTAAAAAAGGGTTTGTCACACAGCATATCGACGCTCTCTTTGGGCATACAAATCCTGCTTATGTTTATATTGTCTCTGTTTTCTTTTGCGTTGTGCTGCTTCGCTTTTTCTTCTTTTTACTCAACTATTGGCAGACTAAAATTTTTACCATTATCTCCAAAAATATTGCATTTAAAATACGTGAAGTAATTTTGAGACATCTAAGCCATGTGGCAATGAATCAATTTGAGTTTTTTGGTTCGGGAAAAGCCGCATCTTTGTTGGTGACCGATATAGAGACCATCGATAATTTTTTAGGTGCATTTGTTAGCCGTTTGATTATTTCAGTGTTAACCATTTTGGGCGTTGGGGCTGTACTATTAATGATTCATTGGCAATTGGGACTTTTTATTTTAGTCCTCAATCCTGTGGTTATCCTTTTTACAACCAAACTTGCCAAAAAAGTAGCCAAACTTAAAAAAGATCAGAACCAAGCGTTTGAACTTTTCCAAGATGCCCTTTCTGAAACACTGGATATGTTTGTACAAATTCGCGCTACAAACAAAGAAAAACTCTTTTTTGGTAAAGTAGAAGAACAAGCTAAAAACATTAAAGAGCGTTCCATTGTTTTTGGCTATAAAAGTGATGGTGCAAGTCGTCTTTCGTTTCTTATCTTTCTTTCAGGCTTTGAGCTTTTTCGTGCAGCGAGTATCTTTGTCGTTGCTTATTCTGACCTTAGTATCGGTGCAATGCTTTCCATCTTTGGCTATCTTTGGGTGATGATGGCTCCTATACAGGACATTTTAAATATCCAATATTCGTACCATAGTGCACGTAAAGCATTGGATCGTATCAATGAAATTTTGGCTCTTAAAAAAGAAGAGAGAGGTTTACATGTAAAGAATCCTTTTCTGGAAAATCGTACCAATGCCATTGAAGTGAAAAATGTCAGTTTTAGCTATGACGGTGGTAAAAAGATTCTTGAAGAGATTAACCTTTCTATCGCTAAAGGCTCAAAAATCGCTATAATAGGGGCAAGTGGAAGCGGTAAAACGACATTGGCACATTTACTGGTTGGGCTTTATCCCTTGGAAGAGGGAGATATTTTATTTGATGGTATTTCAGTCAAAGAGATTGGGTTGGATGTTGTTCGTGAACATCTCTTTTTAGTCTTACAAAATCCGCAACTTTTTAATGCTTCTATGGCTCAAAATTTAATGATTGATGATAAAATAGATCAAGCATTAGTTCAACAAGCGCTTCAAATTGCGCAGCTAGAGAGTTTTGTTGGCGAACTTCCCGATGGTTTACAGACACAAATTGGCAAACATGGCATTAAGCTCTCTGGTGGCCAAAGGCAACGTTTATCCATCGCTCGTATGGTGCTCCAAAACCCTAATGTGGTTATTTTGGATGAGTCTACATCAGCGTTGGATGTTCATACTGAGGCTAAGTTGTTTAATGCCCTTGAAAACTATCTTGAAGGTAAAACAACCATTATCATCGCGCATAGGCTTAGTACCATAAAAAAGGCTGATTTTATCTATGTGATGGATAAAGGTAAAATTGTGGAGTCAGGAACGCAAGAAGAGTTGATGCGCCAAGAGGGTGCTTTTTTTGAATATGTGACACAAAATAGAAGGAGTAAAGATGATGAAAAAACTATGGTTTAGTTTGGTCGTGGGATTATTAATTTCCACAACACTCTACGGTTCAGCAGAGGAAAAATTACTGGATTCGTCCAATGCACTTAAAAACATGATGCGTGATTCTAAGATAAAAATTCCTCAAAAAGTTTTGGAAAAGGCTCAAGCTATTGCCATTTTTCCAGGAACAATTGAAATTAGTATTTTCCTTGGTGGTAAAACAGGTAATGGTGTGATGGTTGTCCGTCGCAGTGATGGTTCATGGAGCTATCCATTTTTTGTGAAACTTGGTGGTGCAGGACTTGGTTTTCAACTGGGTGTTGAGAAAAAAGATATCTTGATGATCTTTGAAAGTACCGATAGCGTTAAAAAGCTGATGAACAATAAAATTACACTCGGTGTTGATGCTTCTGTTGCTGCAGGTCCTGCAGGAGATAGTGCAGGAAGAGGAAGTGAACCAGACTTTAAATCAGAAGTCTATTCTTATACAAAAACGCAAGGTGCTTTTGTGGGTGTTTCATTTGATGGCTCGGTTATGAACCATGACTACGATGAGAATATTGAATTGTATGGCAATAATATAACACCTGCTCAAATTATTGAGTCTGATGGATTGCTTTCATCGTACGCAATTGAGGATTTCCTCAAAGCCGTACAAAAGCTTACAAGCTATTAAGGATTTGAGTGGAAGATATTCTTAGCTCTCTCACAACGTATGGATACATTATTCTTTTTGTGTACTCTTTTGGTGGGGGTATGCTTGCAATTATTGCGGCAGGTGTACTTTCTTATGCTGGAAAGATGGATCTTACAACCTCGATCGCGGTAGCGGCTTTCGCAAATGTTATAGGGAGTGCTTTTTTATTTTACATGGGACGTTATAATAAAAAAGCACTGATGCCTTACATCAAAGATCATCGAAGGAAATTGGCACTGAGTCATATTTTGATGAAAAAGTATGGGGATAAGATCATTTTTATTCAAAAATTTATCTACGGGTTGAAAACCTTAGTTCCAATGACGATAGGGTTAACAAAATATCCCCAAACTAAATTTCATATCATCAATACTATCTCAGCTATTCTTTGGGCTGTGATCTTAGGTATAGGAAGTTATAAGATTGGAGATATTTTGATGCGTATTGCCACTTATTTCTCGGAAAATACGATGCTTGCTCCACTTATATTACTCTCAATTATTGGAATAATCTGGTTTTACTTCCAATACGCTACAAAAAAGAAACACTAGTTCTCTTTGCGCTTAATGAGGCTTCACAATACGTGAAGTCTCCTGTTTAAAATATCTTATTGCTTAAAAAAAGCATTTTTTGCTCAAAACGGTTCATAAATTCATTGTAAACTTTACGGGAGTGACTGATGGTACAGATTAAACTTTTCATGGAAGGCTCCTCAGTTATTAAATTTTCATTATTGTAATAAAATTTGAAAATATGCTATAATAATATTTCAAAATGAAATGTTGGAGGATAAAATGCCAGATATTTTAGCTGTTTTGCATAAAGTTAAAGATATTCTCTCTCAAGAGTTGGGTGAGCGCAAAGTATTTGATAAAGATGTGGCTGAAGCCCTTGGTATCAATCAGCTAACTCTTGCTACGATGAAGAATCGTGCCAAGATTCCTTATAAAGAGATTTTAGAATTTTGTGCCAAACGTAAAATTTCGATTAACTGGCTTTTGTTTGATCAAGTGGTTGAGAGTTTACAAGCAGAAACGGATAAATTTGCAAGCGTTCATTACTTCAGAGATATTTATGCTTCAGCCGGTGGTGGAGCACTCAATGAAGACGAAGAGGGCGAGATGATGTATCTTGATGAGGAAATTGTTCAAAAGCTCGGCGGCATTGGCATGGTAAAACATATTCAAGCGATCAATGTTCTGGGTGATTCGATGGAACCAACATTGTATACTGGCGATGTTGTCTTTATCAACAAAGAGTACACCAATGCTTTGAAATCGGGTATTTATGTCGTGTCAACCCCTGTTGGTCTGTTTATCAAACGTCTTCAACTTCATGCTAATGGGACTGTCGCTTTGGTATCTGACAATGAGGCGTATGCTCCAGAGATTATCAATGCTGAGGATGTTCAGGTCATTGGAAAAGTGGTTGGAAAATTATCGGCAAATGTATAAGTAATCGTTTTAGCTTTTTGATGTGTCACATATCTCTTTGTGTCGTGACCAGATACCTGCTAAAATAGCACCAGAGATATTGTGCCAAATACTGAAAACAGCGCCAGGAAGTGCGCTAAGTGGTGTAAAATATTTGAGTGCTAACGCAACTGCCAAGCCAGAATTTTGCATACCGACATCAATCGCAACCGTTTTACAGATCGTAGGATTGAAACCAAGCCATTTTGCACCGAGATATCCACTTAGCAATCCTGCACTATTGTGAAGAACAATGCCAATAATGGTTAAAAATCCAATTGATGCAATCGCGTTTTGATTGAGTGCAACGACAATGGAAATGACAAAAACAATGGTGATCATTGAAAACATTGCAAAGTAGGATTCATAACGTTTAATCGCCGCATGCAAAAAATAATTTAGGATGACACCGAGAACAACAGGTATCGCAACAATTTGCAAAATGCTCACAAGCATATCGACTGCGGGGACTGGCACACTTTGTCCGACGTATAAAAGGGTTAAAAGAGGTGTGATCAAAACAGACAAAAGTGTAGATGTCATCGTTATAGTAATGGAAAGGGCAACATCTCCTTTGGCTAAATAAACGATAACATTAGCCGCAGTTCCGCCTGAAACGACACCAACAAGCATCATTCCTACAAAAAGCTCTGTCGATAAATGAAGTATTTTAGAGATTAAGAGTGCTGCAAGAGGCATACAGATGAACTTTAAAGCTACTGCTATAAAAATAGTTTTAGGTTGTTTTAGAACGCGAGCAAAATCATCTAAATGCAATGTAACTCCCATAAAAAACATAATGGTTGCTAAAAGAGGGGTAATGCTCTCTTTGTGAGGTGTAAAAAATTCGGGTTTCATATAAGCAAGGCAAGAGAATAGGATGGCCCAAAAAGGGAAGAGAGAATTAATACGCCCAATCATGATCTATTCCTTGTAAAAAAATGAATATGATAATACCAAAAGTAGGGGAGTTGAATCTTTCGGAAACGGTTGAAAGAAAATTACATGTAAAGAGGTTTTCTCTTTACATGTAAAGCTTTTTAGAGTTTATCTTTGATTTCGATGGTAATCATTTTATCATTTTGAGTGATGCTGTCAAGCACTTTAAAACTCTCTTTGTCATCTTTAGCGATTGCACCAAAAACGGTGTGGACACCATCTAAGTGAGGACAATCTACAAAGCAGATAAAGAATTGACTCCCACCTGTGTTTGGTCCTGCATGTGCCATAGAAAGAGCACCTCGTTTGTTTTTGCTTTTTTGTCCTTTGCATTCACACGCGATGTTCCAACCAGGACCACCCGTTCCGCGACCGAGTGGACAACCACCTTGTGCCATAAAGTTTTTAATCACACGGTGGAAGATCAATCCATCGTAGAATTTATCGTTCGCAAGTGTCGCAAAGTTTGCAACGGCTATGGGTGTCTCTTCTGGATTGAGCTTAATGACAATATCGCCTTTTTCGGTTTTGATAATGGCGTATTGAAAAGCAGCCAATTGCTCTTTTGTATAGTCGTATGTTTTGAGTGCGCTCATAGTAAAGCCCTTTATTATTAAGTTTAAGGGCAGATTATAACAAGCCATTCCTATAAGCTATATTAACCTTTGTGGCTAAGTGGTTTCTTGACGAGGAAGCTTAGAACACTTTTGGGGTAAATTGGATTTTCAAAAGGAGGTGAAGAAAGAGCAATGCTTTGCAAAAGCTCAAGCTTATCATATGCTTTCACAAACTCCACGAAAGGCTTATCAATTGGAAAAAATTGTAAATAATTTAAAAATGATTTTTCCCAATCGACAGCATGATTCAACGTGGTGGCCGCTTCTTTAAATTGAGCAATATAGAGCTTTTTCATAATGTTGGCAATATTTTGTTTGCAAATGGAGAGGTTCATATAAGGTTCGATATTGGTAAAGACTTTAGCATATGCTTTCGCATCAATAAGGTTGTATTGCTCCATTCCAAATGCATCCTTCATCTCTTCAAGTATTTGGACAAGGGCATAATGACTCTGAAGTTGAAACTGATCTTGTGTTTTAACCGCTTGAAAAAGCATGTTATGCTCGATCTGATGCTCTAAAATAATTAAAGCTTTTGAAACCTCTTTAAGCCGAATGGCTTGATTTTGATACGGTCTAAATTGGTATAAAAGATCTGCCAAAATGAGAGATTGTTTGTAATTTTTTTCTTCCAAATACTTGAGTGTCTCTTGTTGCAATCGTTCACCAACTTGGAGAACTTTTTGATACAAAGAGGTTGACTCTAAAAAGCTGTTTTGCGCTACCAGTCGAAAATAAAAGGTAAAATTTTTCTCTTTAACCGAATTTTCTGCCATCGTAAAGGTACCAGAGCGTTTGAGCATATTTTCAATGATAGCTTTTTTTTCTTCGACCTCTTCGAAGGCTTTTAAACACTCTTGTGCAGCTTCTTTATTTAAAAGAGGTTCACGGGCAAGAAGTATTTGAGCTTTTTGGAGACTTTTATTCCAAAGCGCTTCTAATTGGGCAAATAAAGAACTTTTCCTGAGTTCTGGTTTTAGGGTTGCTAAAGAGTAGGCAGGGGCATAACTCATGCTCCTAATATAGCGTTGGAGTGACATGAGATCGGGCTGTAACGATTCTATTTCACTAAATTCAAGCTTACATTTTGGGTGAAATAAATAAGGTTCAGCAATAACCTGTGCTTGCTCAATCTCTCCCCGAGAAAGAAGATTCATGATGGTTTCTTTCTCTTCAAGCCAATATTCATAGATTTTTTTTGTTTCGCGGTGCGACATTAGGAAAATATTTTTTTGAAAAATAAGACACGCTTCTTTGATCTGTTTGAGTTTAATATACGTAATGAATTGCTCTTCGTGTTCTCGGTGGTTAAAGAAAAGAATTTCGCCCGTTTTGAATCCCATAATAAAATATTTTTGAGTTCTACAAAGGGTAGTGACACCATAGTAGGGCAATTTCACTTGATATAAAATATCAAGCGTTTTCACATAGACAGCAAAAAGCATTGACTCTCTGGTTCCAACATAGACAAATTTTTTGCTGTGTGATAGCACCATGACTGAAGGCCAAACATTTTGATCCAGAAGCATCTCTTGGATAACTTTACACTTTAAAAGGTCGATTTTAATGATTTTCCCATTGCGTGTGATGGCAAGCAATGTTTGCTCATCAATGAAGATCATCATCTCTATGACACTATCAAGCTTCTGTTTAAATATTAGTTTAAAGCTATTGGTTTTATAGACAATCAGCTCATGCGAAAAGGAAGCACTGGCGGCTAGATGATACTCTTCGGAGATAACCACCGCA
>JAVHRG010000339.1:0-1530 GCA_036171535.1 Sulfurospirillum sp.
TCGCAAAATTCGCGACAAGGTACCCATGACGTTTGTGACTTCGGAGCCTTATATTGCGGTGCCCAGACTCTTGGGTCGTAATAACAATTCTTTCAATCGCATCAAGCTTGTCTTTCACTTCATCATGTAATTTTACGGCACATTCAACGGCGGTTTGGGCATGAAATTCCGCTGGGAAGCTGATTTTAAACAGCACTTGCTCCATCACATAACTTCCAAAAGGTTGTGGGATAGTCAGTTTCTTACCGCCCATTTTGACATCTTCGTAACCCCAAAATTTTGCACTGAGAGCTGAAGGGTAACCCATCTCTCCTGCAAGTGCTTTAAGGGCAAGGTTGACACCACGACTGCTGGCATCGCCTGCCGCCCATGATTTGCGTGAACCTGTATTGGGCGCATGGCGGTAACAACGAAGTGCTCCACCATCGACCCATGCGTGTGAGACGGCATTTCTGATCTCTTCAAATGTGCCTCCAAGCATTGCCGCCGCAACCGCAGTGGAAGCTACACGGACTAAAAGCACGTGATCCATTCCCTCTTTATTGAAGCAGTTTTCAAGCGCTAAAATACCTTGAATCTCATGTGCTTTGATCATTGCGGTCAAAATGTCTTTGACTTTAAGGGGTGCTTTGCCCTCGCTGATATTGCGACGGCTGATGTAATCGCCTACTGCCCAAATGGCACCTAAGTTATCGCTTGGATGTCCCCATTCCGCCGCTAACCACGTGTCGTTAAAATCAAGCCATCGCACCATCGCACCGACGTTAAAGGCGGCACGTTCTGGATCGAGTTGGTACGAAGTACCTGGCACTTTTGCTCCCAAGTGAGGCATAGAAGCTCCTGGAACAACAGGGCCTAACAACTTGGTGCATTGTGGAAACTTAAGCGCTAGTAGACCGCATCCTACGGTGTCCATTAAACAGTAACGTGCCGTCTCATACGCATCATCGCTTTTGATGACAAACTCTGAAGCATAGCGTGCAATATCGGTTAAAAGTGGGTCAAACTCGGGTCGCTTGGTATCTAAAATACCCATATCTGTGCTCATACGATTCCTTTAATTATCTATTTTTAATATCGACATAGGCTCTATTTTCTGGTCCTATGTATTCTGAACTTGGGCGAATCAGTTTGTTATCCCCTCGTTGTTCGACCACGTGCGCTGCCCAACCCGCCGTTCGGCTCATGACAAATATAGGCGTAAAGTACGCTGTGGGAATGCCCATAAAATGGTAGGTCGACGCGCTATAAAAATCAAGATTTGGAAAGAGTTTTTTCTCATCCCACATGACTTTTTCAATGGCTTCGGAAATTGGGAAGATGGTGCTATTGCCCACATCATCTGCGAGTTTACGTGACCACTCTTTGATGACAATGTTACGTGGGTCGTTGCTGACATACACGCGATGGCCAAAGCCCATGATCTTAGCTTTTGCTTCCAGTTTTGCGTGAATGCCTGTGGTCGCTTGAGATGCTGAGGTGTACTCAGAGATAAGCTCCATCGCCACTTCGTTTGCTCCACCATGTAAA
>JAVHRG010000340.1:0-7835 GCA_036171535.1 Sulfurospirillum sp.
GTCAAGTTTGATTTTATAACTCTCAAATTCTAGTGGGATTTAATTACGATTTGATTACAACAGGTAAGGAGTATTACGACTCAATGGAGGTGGATTTTCCAAAGAAAATAGTTAAAAATCTTCTTTAAAGACTAATCCCCCAAACGCTTTATACGCAACAATCTCTTGGTTTTTAGGTGATAAACTTTTTTAGTTAGATTTTACATGTAAAGCATTATAATCCAAAAAAGAAAATACTCCAAGAACGACACAGCATTTTGTATATTCCTTGGTTCAATCAGGAATGAATAATGCTTTTCTAGGCTTCAAGTAGATGTTGTTTTACATGTAAACGCGTAAAATTTTAGTTTCTGGCAAAGTGAGTTTTATGGAAAGTATAGGAAGTTTTGTTAATATCAAGAGCGATAATTTACATTTTTATGGTTGTTCAAGTTGCGAAGGGCATTGCTGTAATGGCGCCAAAGGTTACGCTGCTGCACCTCTTATTTTAGAGGATTTTGAAGAAGTCTATAAAAATTTCCCCATTTTATTTAGCCTGCAAGAGCAAACATTATCAGCCTTTGTTCTTCTAAACGATGGAAAAAATTATTGCCACTATTATGTCGATCATCAATGTAGTATTTATGAGCAAAGAACACCTGCGTGCAAACTCTATCCAATCAGTCCCTATTTTGAACAGATATTTGTTGATACCGCTTGCCCTTCTGTTGGATCGAATGTTGGATATTCTCTTTGTAAAGATGGAAAATTAAACAGTGCGTTTTCGACTAAACGACTGGAAAATTTTGTTGAAAAACTAGAAGCAACCCGCACTTTTCTTGAAAGCATCAAAAATTTAGATCACTTTGAATATGTGGGGGAGCTATTGGGAATATCACTCCTAAAATACACGCAACCCAGTGATAATAAATACATCAAAATGCATGTAGCGTCTTTAAAACATCTCTGGCGCTATATTCAAACGGAAGCTCATACCTTAGAGGTCTCCTAAAAAGCTAGGGCAAAGGAATACTCATAATTTCACCTAGAAGGGGATGGAGCATAGGAACGTTTTGCGCTTTTGTAATTTTAAGAGACTGTACCATCGGGTCTAGCCAGTGATGAGGTGAAAGTCTGAACATGCTCCAGTGAATAGGAACAAAGATTTTTGCTTGAATATCTTTGATTGCTTGGGTGGTCTGTTCTGGCATCATATGGGCATTAAGCCAGCGTTTATCATACTGTCCATTTTCCATAAAGGCGACATCAAACGCTCCATAGCGTTCGCCAATCTCTTTAAAATGGGGACTGTACGCCGAGTCTCCACTGAAAAATACGTTTGCATTTTTTCCTTTGATAACCCATGAAGCCCACAGTGTTTTATTGTGTCCCAAAAGGTTTCTGCCTGAAAAATGGTGGGCTGGAGTAGCTGTAAAGTGTATGGAATCCATTTGATAGGATTCATGCCAATCAAGCTCTACAATTTTTTGCTCCGATATTCCCCATTTCATCAAATAGCGCTTAATGCCAAGAGGCACCAAAAAGCGCGTCTCTTTGTCTTTAAAAAATCGGATACTCTTTTTATCTAAATGGTCATAATGATCATGTGAAATAACGATAACATCGATATAAGGCAACTCTTTAAGCATCAATACGGGCGGTTGAAATCGTTTAATGATTCCTTTGATAGGCGAGGCATACATTGAGAACATAGGATCAATGAGCACTTTAATACCATCAATGTTGAGCAGAACCGTAGAGTGTCCAAACCAGATAAATTTGAGCTTATCGCTGGCTTTTTCAAATACTTCAAGATTGGGTTTGATTTGTGGTATCTTGCTCGTAGGGATTTTCAGTGCCGATTTGTAAAGAATTTCCTGAACTGCACGAAGACTTTGCTTCAAGGTCATTTTGGGTATTTTGATAGGATAGAGATTATGAAAGCGTTGTGTTTTAGAATCAAAATTTAATGTGTTCATATAGTATCTTTGTTTTAAACTATAAAGGTATTGCATCATCAAGTGTAGAACAATCCTCTATAAAAGTTCCATGGTTTCAATAAAACGTTTACATGTAACGCATTACATGTAAAAAATTAGGCAATATTTTCCGTATCGTGATGAATCGTTTTTGCATACGTTTTAGGTGGAAGTCCAAACATGCGCACGTATTCTCTGCTAAATTGCGATGGACTTTCATATCCGACAGCAAAAGCAACATCGCTCGCATCAAGACCTTGTGTTAAAAGCATACGTCTGGCTTCTTCAAGTCGGAGTGTTTTTTGAAACTGCAACGGGCTCATGAGAGTGACTTTTTTGAAGTTATGGTAAAGCGAAGATTCGCTCATTGCAAACGTTTTGGCAAGCTCTTTTATATTGATATTTTCGGCAAAATCATTTTTAATTTTTGAAATAACTTTCACAACTTGTTGTGTACTACTGCCATCCATCAAATATTTTCGCAAAAATTCACCACCTTTATCGCTCATCACGATGTACAAAAGCTCTTTCATAATCAGAGGAGCCATAAATTTGATATTTTGAGGCGTGTCAAGTAGTTGCACTAATCGTGTGAGTGGATCAAGTAACGGCGTGTTGTTCTCTCCAAAACAGAGACCACGCTCAGGTGTTCGCATAGCCACACACATCGCTTTAGGTTCCGTCTCTTTCATCACTTCAAAAATATCTTCCATTGTAAAGGTGAGTTTCAATGAGATAAAAGGATGCTCTGTTGAAGCTTCTGTAATGCGGACGCGTGTGGGCATGTGCGTGGAGGAGAGTACATAACCCGAAGCATCATACCGATAGTACGTTCCTCCCAAGAGTAAAATTTTAGCCCCTTGCAACACAAGACACAACGAAGGTTCATAAATGGCAGGGATGCACTCAGTGTTTGTCGTTGTGGTGTAAAAACTTAATGAGGGAATGGCAGTTTTCATCGCACCTTCTTCCTCACGTTTTGCCAAAATAATTTGAATGAGCTTTTCTTTGTAGCGTTGTGGGGATGTGTCCATCAAAAACTCCTTGTGCGAAAATTATAACACGTTCATAGGTATAAAGAATTTTCAATGCCATTTTCGCGAAAAAAGTAACAGAAAGAGCGCCACCAATACAAAAAAAATGGCGATACCATACAAGGAATGAATCGGTAAATGTGCGATGCTTATGCCTCCAAGTGCTGCACCAGTGGCAAAGCCAAATTGGACAAATGAGATATTCAGGCTCAACAGTATGCCAGAGGCTTCAGGCGCAATAAAGGCTAAATGAATACTCTGTGCGGGTCCGAATGTCCATGCGGCACTTATCCAAATAAGAAGTAAAAGCGCTGTCAAGATCAGTGAATGTGACACCAAAAGAAGAAGCACAAGCGTGACGCAAGAAAGCGACATACTACCTATGAGTGTGGGTGCAATGCCGACGTGATCGGCTAAAAAACCTGCGAGTTTTGTTCCAATAAAACTCGTAATTCCCAGCGCTAATAAAATCGTGCTGATTTCGTGTTCGCTGATCGTACGGATGGAAAACAAAAGTGGCATGATGTATGTGTTAATCACGGCATAACTGATAAAAAAGAGAAACGTTACCCCAAGGGCCGACAAAATTTTGGGTTGTTTTAGATAGGACAGTTGCACACTTAAAGCAATAGGAGTCTGTGACAGTGTTTTTGGAATACTTTTATGTACTACCACCAAACAGAGCAGGCTCAAAATGCCAATCATCCAAAAAATAGTTTGCCAGTTAACCACAGCCGTAATCATACGCCCTAGAGGGATTCCCAAAACCAAAGCGAGGCTAAAACCCATGGCGATGTTTGCCATGGCAACCCCTTGTTTGCCTTTTTCAGCAAGTTGCGCACTGATGCCATACGCGATGACGATAAACACACCCGCACCCGCACCTACAATCATACGAGAGATGACAATGAGAAGATAGCTTTGAAACAACAGCATCGCAAAGATGCCGATAATGAAGATAATCAAAGAGAGAATGAGCTGTGCCTTTTGACTCATTTTTGCTGTTACCATTATGATTAAAGGAGCACCAATAGCGCTGGCAAGGGCATAAACACTGACCAATTGACCCGCTTTGGAAAGCGAAATGTTTAAGGAAGTGGCGATCTGGTCTAACACCCCTACAATAATATATTGTGAGGTGCCGACCAAAAAACTCATAAAAGCGAGTAAGTAGATTTTTTGTTGGTTGCTCATAGGTTACTTTTTGACAAATTTGGTTTCGCGTTCACTGTAACGAGGTCCCACATTGGGATAGCGTTGAACGATAGTTTCTATGGCTTCTAAATCCAAAAGGCTTAAACTCACATCAACTGCTCCAGCGTTGTCCTCCAAATATTTTCTTCGTTTGGTTCCAGGAATAGGGATGATATTATCGCCTTGGGCGATGACCCAAGCAATGGCTAGTTGCGCAGGGGTGCAGTGTTTTTCAGCAGCGAATTTTGCAAAGGCAGAAGAGAGTTTTTGATTGTTTTCTAAATGCTCGCCATTGTACCGAGGCAATGTTTTTCTAAAATCACCCTCTTTAAGAGTTGTTACATCCAAAGCATTGCTCATCAGTCCACGACTGAGTGGTGAAAAAGGGATAAAGCTGATACCAAGCGCTTTGGTTAACGGTAAAATCTCGGCTTCCACGCCGCGTGTTAAAAGAGAATACTCACTTTGCACCGCACTGATGGGGTGAATGGCATGGGCTTTTTTTAAATCCTCAGGCGTACATTCACTGAGTCCCAAGTAACGCACTTTTCCCTCTTTAACCAGTTCGCTCATTGCTCCCACGGTCTCTTCAACGGGAATGTTCGGATCAACACGATGTGCATAGTAGAGGTCAATCGTATCAATACCCAGTCGTTGAAGGCTCTTTTCAACCGCCTCTTTGGCATGTTTTGGCGAAGCGTCCACATACATCTCAAAGGCATCACCGTGTGTTTTTCGTGTTCGAAAGCCAAATTTAGTCGCGATAAAAATTTTGTCACGATTGGGGACGAGAACCTTGGAAATAAGTTCTTCATTTACGCCATTGTCATAAATGTCCGCCGTATCCCAAAAATTGATGCCAAGTTCCAAAGCACGGTGGAGTGTAGCAAGGCTTTCATTGTCATCTTTTTGCCCATAGGCAAAGCTCATACCCATACATCCAAGACCGATGCTTGAGATTTTACTATCCGTTTTTCCAAGTATTTTGGTGTTCATTGATGTCATCTCCATGTAATCATATTGGTGATGAAAGTATAAAACGAAAAGGTTCTGGAGTGGTAGAACGATTGTGTAATATCATTGCCTAATTCTGCAAAGTATTAGATTGAGAAAGATGTGATAAAAACTTTACATGTAAAGATTGTGCGCTTTACATGTAAATCTATTTGCGCTTTTGTAAGAGCGCATTGAGCGCATCGGCGAAGGCTCGCTTTTGTTTTTCACCAATGGCACTAGGACCTCCGGTGATTTCGCCCGCATCTCGGAGTTCTTGCATTAAATTGCGCATGGCAAGGATGCTTTTGATATTACTCTCATCGTAAATCGTGCCTCTTGGATCGAGGGCAAGAACCCCTTTACTCACAAGTCTATCCGCTAAAGGAATGTCTGCGGTAATCACCAAGTCACACTCAACGGCATGTTCGACGATGTAGTGATCGGCTTCATCTGCGCCTTGGGAGACAATAATCATTGTGAGTAGAGGCGAGTCTTGAAGCGGTATTTTTTTATTCGCAACAAAATGGGTGGTAATGTTACGCTTAAAGACGGCTCGAAGCAGAATCTCTTTAAGCGTATTGGGAAAGGCATCGGCATCAACGTAGATCATATCGCTTACCTATTTCTTCTTTTTTCAACGTATTCACGAGGGGCATTGTCCCTGCGGCGCGGTTGACCTTGTGGTTTAGCACCACGACCTTGCTGAATAGGTTCTGCTTTAATCTCAGGATTTGGTTCAAATCCTTCAACGATTTCGCGTTCAAATTTTTTGTTGACGAGTTTTTCAATACCTCGTAAATACTCATGTTCATCCACGCACACTAAGGAGATGGCTTCACCATTGTTGCCAGCACGCCCTGTCCTTCCAATGCGGTGAACATAGTCTTCCGCAATGTTTGGAAGCTCAAGATTGACAACATAAGGGAGTTGGTCGATGTCCAGTCCTCGTGCGGCAATATCGGTTGCCACAAGGACTTTAACGGTGCCATTTTTAAAATCAGCGAGCGCTTTGGTTCTGGCACCTTGACTTTTATTGCCATGAATGGCAGCAGAGTTGATACCAATCTTCGCAAGGTACTCAGAAACTTTGTTGGCATGGTGTTTGGTGCGTGTAAAGACCAAAATTTGCTCCCATTTGTTTTCTTGAATCAGCTTAGCTAGTAGAGCAGTTTTGCGTTTACAATCGACCATAATGACACGTTGTTTGACTAATTCACTGGAGGTATTACGACGTGCCACTTCGACGATAACGGGATTTTTTAAGATGGATTCACAGAGTTTTTTAATGTCATCGGAGTAGGTTGCTGAAAAAAGTAAGTTTTGACGTTTGGTTGGAAGCAAAGCAATGACACGGCGAATATCTTTCACAAAGCCCATGTCTAACATACGATCAGCTTCATCGAGTACAAACGTTTCAATATGTTTAAGATCGATAGTCCCTTGGGACACATGGTCTAACAAACGACCCGGTGTTGCGACAAGAATATCAATGCCAGCGCGTAGTATCTGAATTTGAGGGTTAATACCTACTCCTCCAAAGATAACCGCACTTTTAAACGGAAGGTATTTGCCATACGCTTTAACACTCTCTTGTACTTGTGCTGCAAGCTCTCGTGTAGGTGTAAGGATAAGCACGCGTAGAACGGGTTTCACTTTGTTGCGTGGTTTTTGAGACAGAAGCTCTAAAATTGGAAGGGTAAAACCAGCCGTTTTTCCTGTTCCTGTTTGCGCACCTGCAAGCATATCGCGACCTTCTAAAATAGGAGGAATCGCTTTTTCTTGAACGGGTGTTGGGGTTGTGTAGCCTTCATCTTGAACGGCTTTTAAAAGAGGGGCACTAAGATTGAGTTGTGAAAATAACATAAATTGGGGTTTCCTTTAGGGTTGTCATAAAGAGACATTGTGTCACAGCGGTTTATCGACTCGAAAGAGTGTTACATGTAGACGCTCCCTTGCGTATAAAGCGAGGGAAATATAAAAATAAGGCTTGGTGTGTCACACAAGACCTTAAAAAACTAGAGGAGTATTCCTCGTATGGATAGCATATAATAGCCTTTTCTTCATTAATCTTACGCATCCAGTGTCCTAAAGGCGTTAAACAAAGCGTCTGATCTTTTTAGCTGAGGTGTTTCAGTTGCTGTTTTAAATCGATTAAGAGCCCATTTTGACGCAGTGCAACATACTGTCTTATTTTCGTTTTCATAAACGTATTGGGTTGAATGTTGAGCACAATGGTTTCATTAATAATGCTAAAAATCGTTGCTTTAGCCGAGATCATGGTTAAAAAACCTTTGATGGTAGGAATCTGAAAAGAGACATCAAACTCTTTGTCAACAAGGTCTTTATGAATGAGTTTTTCAATGTCAATAAGCTTTACATGTAAAACAATAGAACTCTCCGAAAGGGTGTCTACATTGCCATCAATACATTTAATTTTATTGAGCAAAAGCGTTGCATTAATAGGCTTTTGCGGTTGTATTCTCGTGTAACATCGATCCAGTGGGGATGCATCTAAAAATTCTAAACTGGCAAGAACAAGGAGTGATTTAGCAGGATCAACTTTAATAATTTTGGCTTTGATAATATTGGGGATTTTATCGTGTTGTATAAAGGTAAAACTCTCTTTGGTATAGTAAAAAATCTTAGGTGCGCT
>JAVHRG010000341.1:0-7780 GCA_036171535.1 Sulfurospirillum sp.
GGGATTCATTAAAGTAGGAGAAAACATCACTCAGACTTCGATGACGCACATAGTGTGCTTCACTGACTAAGGCAAGGTCTGGTAAGCCTACCAATGCTACGAATTCTTCTTTACATGTCATCATGGAAGGGGTAAGTCCTTGTGCGTTAGAGAAGTATAATAGTTGTGCTATTAGTGTGACGCAAAACGTGAAAAAGAGTGTTAACATAAGATGACTATTGAGGTGCATCATCATTTTCCTATTTTAATCACTCTTTTGGAAACTTCTTCAAAGTCAATAATCTCTTGAGTTTCTTTAATGTCTTCTTTAACGACATGCGCACCAAAACCGTACGCCATTGGTGTTACGTTTAAAACATCGTAAGATGCTTTTCGTGCATCTATCCATGCACCTGTTTTGGCATCATTAACCCATATAACAGCATGTTCTTTCCACTCAATTTTGTTTTCTTTAAACCATAAAATAGCACAGCCGATATCATCAAAGAGATAGTTTTTACCATTGCTGGGATTAATAACTTGGGCTGAGAACTTGCGATCACTGAGAACCATTTTGCATCGTTCACACATATCACGATCCCAATGAATTTTCTTTGGGCTCAAGTCTATCTTTGTATCGCATCCAAGCATGAGAATCATCACAAGAAAAAGAATAAGTACATTAAACTTTTTCATCGGTCAATACCTTTCCTAAATCCATATAAATTTGTCGATTAACAAGTTCTTTCATCTCATCAAGACGGTGCGTTACGAACAATGCAATTTTAGAACGTGTTTCATTTTTTAAGAGGCGATGGAAGTTATCTCGCGCTTTTGGATCAAGATTGGCAGTTGGTTCATCATAAATGATAATATCGCTTTGGCGTGCTAAGCTGATGGCTATCAACATTTTTTGTTTCATCCCACCACTGAGTTTGAAAAATGATTTGTTTAAATTAGGCTCTATATCCAGCTCCATCTCTTTTGCAAAATGGATGATAGCTTCTCTTTCCATTTTTGTGCTTTTGCAGGCATAACTGATAAGCTCATCCAGATTTAATTTAATAGGTGGAGGAAGTTGGGGAACAAAGCTAATATTTTGTAATACATGAATTCTCTCTTTAATCGGATCCAGCCCATTAATCAGAACAGTGCCACTATTAGGATGGTAATAGCCTAATATGAGCCTAATTAATGTAGTTTTACCTGCTCCATTAGGCCCCATTAACGCGACACAATCATCGTTGTGTAACGTTAATGTCAGATCATCTAATGAGAGGACATTGCCAAATTTTTTGCTAACGTTGTGAATTTCTATCATAGGAGATTCTTTAATCTAAAAGTATAATGTAATGCATCAGTATGGCATACATCAATACAACGTCCGCATAAGGTACAGTCTCCACTGGCAACAATTTCTTTTTTAATACCTAGTTCTTCGCGTTGTTGATCATACTTTGATTTTGTGATCTCTAAAACTTGATTTTCAAAACAAACATCATGGCAAACCATGCAGTGGTCGCAACTATCATTCCATTCTACTCTTGTGGCGCTCACAACGCCAACAAAGCCATACGTTGTTCCAATAGGACAGATATATTTACACCATGCACGTCTCGCGAAAAAAACTTCAATTAAAAAGACCGTAATAACCCAAACAAGAGCCACACTCCAGCCATAGGCTATAAAGCGACTCAAAATTCCCACAACATTAAAGAGTTCAAAGACTAAATATCCACTGGTGAAGGCAAGCGTTAAAAAAATTCCCCAAAAAATATACTTGATACGATAATCAAAAGTTCTCTCTTTAATGATCTTTTTTTGAACTAAGGAACTATGCAGTTTTTCACCAATTTCACTGAGCAAACCATAAGGGCATACCCACGAGCAATATGTTCTTCCTCCGATGAGTAAATAGACAGTCAAAATACTCACTGTTCCAATAATCATATTGATTGGCATATGATAGGTTGCCGCAAACATTTCTAATGTCGTAAAAACGTCAATCAGATGAAAGCCTAAAAGACGCGACCCATTCAGTGTTCCTTCAAGAATTTGAATGTCAATTTTAAAGGATAAAAAGAACAGAAGATGGATACTAATAATAACAATCCATCGTATAGCCCGGATACTGAGTATTTTTTTCCCATCTTTTGATTCATTGATAAATGTCGAAAAAAATGATGTTTTCGCAATCGTTTTTCGCTCTTCATATTTACTACTCACGTGATGTCCTTTGGTTATTTCAGCGCTTCTGCTCTATTTTTAAAGTCGCCAATTTCTTGTGAAAGTTCTTTAAAATCTTCTTCATTTAGATTCATAATGGCACTCATCATAATAGGATTATTCCGTTTGCCACTTTTGAATTCAAGTAATTTAGTATAAAGTTGCTCCGCGCTTTGCCCAAAAAGAGGAAGACCAACAATACCCTCCCCACCAGCGCCATGGCAAGAAGCACATTTCTTTTTATAATTATCGCTTACTTTAAATGAAACAGCATTACCAGCTTTATCTTTAAGCGCTTTGATTTTTTCTGCTTCTATATCTCTATCACTTTTTTCTGTAATCGCTTGAGTCTTTTGTTGAGATACTGTATTTTGAGTCTTTGATACATTCTCAATAATTTTAGCTGCCTGTCCGCCTTGGAATGCAGTACCTTGGCTTATTGTATAACCCATAGCTCCAAAAATCACAAGAGTGATTACTCCTACAATAATATTTTTCATTTTTGTCTCTCTTTTAATTTTTTAACTTCTTGATTAAAGGTATAAATTTCATCCGCTAATGCTTTGATCTCTTTATCATCCATTTGCTCAACTAATTCTTTCATTAAAACGTTCTTTTTTTCTCCCGTTTTATACTGAGAAATCGTTTTAAAAATATAGGCACTATCCTTACTCAGAAGCGATGGGCCAATGATGCCATTGGCATAATGGTTATGGCATGCAGAGCATTTAACAATAAAATTTTTACTGAGTTGATTAATAAGAAGATTTATTTCGACATGTTCATAAGGACTTCGTACTTTAAGTGCTGCACCAAGGGGTGTGTAATTTTTTTCTTCTTCATCAGGTTGCTTATGTGCCTTTACCTCTTGATGATAATCGTAATAGAAGTTTTTGCTCTCATTGCTATCATCTTTTTTGACTTGAACTTTTTCTTCTTTGAAGTTATCGTTATCAAGAACTTCAATTTTTCCTGTTTGTTGTGATACATTTTTTTCAACTGCTTGAGTGCTTTTGTCTTCTTTTTTATCAGAGCAGGCAGTGAATACAAGTAAAATAAATAAACAAAGAATGGAATATTTTTTCATCTTTGATCCTTCTTGTAGAATGTTTCATACGTCTCTCGTGGTTTAATAACAATCGAAGGAGATGAGGCTGGGCAAAGCTCCTCACATACACCACATCCAACACAATTATGGTTGATTTGTGGTTTTTTAATGCCTTCTTCTGTGACAATCATCTCAATAGCGCTCAAAGGGTTAGGAAATGGACACATATCTGCACAAATAGTGCAGTTTTTGCCTTCATAGGTTGAGAGTTTTTTGAGAACATCCTCTTCTAAATTACGAGTATGAGGATGGCTATAAATTCGTTCTATTTGATTTTTAGGTACGATTGTTCTTGTTATGGCTAAACATGTTTCTGGAAATGCAAAAACGGCTATTCCCATTTGAACATCTTCTGGTTTTTCCGCATGATGATCGAGTGCCCCTGTTGGACACGCTAAAACACATGGAAGCGCTCCACAGAGATAACAACCTCTCTCTCGTGCTTCAATATAAGGCGTACCCATACCATATCCTCTTGTAAAATCTGACAATTTGATAGAATGATAGGGACAGACTTGTAAACATTGTCCGCACTTAATACAAAGCGATAAAAACCTGTCTTCTTCCACTGCTCCAGGAGGTCTTAAATGCGTTTCTCTCGCCTTAAGATACGGTGCTCCTGCAACTCCTGCACCAAGCACTAACCCTAAAATACCCAGTGTAGAATATTGGATAAATTCTCTTCTTTCTTGTTTTACATGTAATGCCATCTTGTCTCCAATTAATGTGTAAACTTAGGTGTTTTGTCTTCCAATAAGAAAATTGGTTCTGAAAAGGGAGCCAATTTTGACAAAAAATTTAATAATGTCATAACGGGTGAACCATAAAAGAATTTGACAGAGGGATTGTATGCCCATAGCTTATCAGCATACTGATAAACACGATAAGGGTTATCCCCATAACCATCCATATTTGTATCAAAACCTTCATAATTGTCCCAATAGTTTTTTGTAAATTCATTTTTAAAATTATCGCTACTGCGTGAGTCATTAACAACATCTTCAATGTTGCCTTTGACGACATTATTCTCAAAGATTCCATTTTCACATAGAGAATGAAAATGCAACGCTTCGGAGTTAAATAAAAATTGATTATTTCGAATCCAAAGATGTGAATCTGGCTCAAAGGGAGAACGATCAATGTACATGCCTTGTGCATTGTAAACAATCGTATTGTTTTCAATGGTAAAATTAGAAGAATCCTTGAGTCCAATACCAATACCCGTAGCACCAAGCGCATTGGTAATGACGTTTCCTGTTGCAATCGTATCATTAGAATACATGAAAAAAATACCGACAGAATTGTACTGGAAGACATTATTATGGACAAAATTTTTGCCTGCATACATAAAATGGAGTGAATATCTTCCATGCTCCGCTAAATTTTCCTCAATCGTATTTCCATGGGAATACCAAACGACCATATCACGAGATCGATAGAGATGGTTTTTCTGAATCATATTGTCATTGCTATACCATAATCTTATTCCGTCGCCTCGAAGCCCAAGTTCATAATTTTTTGAAGTAATATAATTGTTCTTGATGAGTGAATTATTGACGATTTCCATATTGATACCCAAAAGGGAGTCTAAGATTTTGCACTGACTTACTTCATTTTGAACCAGTGCCCCCGTTGTTGTATCCCCTGTCATATTAATGGCAGCATCCAGTACGTCAGAGCGTTCACCACTATTTTGAATGGTTAAATTTTTGAGAGTCACATAAGAGCTTTTGACTGTTATAACACTCCCTACACCCATTCCATCGATAATAACGCCTTCTTCGGCTCCAATAATGCTAATAGGCTTGGTGATAACAATATTCCCTTCATAGATACCCGCTTTAAGCTTGATGATAGAGCCTTCTTTGGCATTATCAATGGCATCTTGAATAGAGCTTCTATGTGTTTCTTTCATAGGTCCTGTATAGGCTACAACTTCTTCCCTCGTTTCGTATATAAAATCACTCTTCGCGTAGAGTAATGAGAATGTTAAAATACTGAGAAAAAGAAGTTGTTTCATAATAATTATTTACCACTCTCTTTGTTTGCCTTGTTTCTTGACAAAAGGGCCAGTAACGAAAATATACCAATGAGGGCTAGACAATAGAACCCAATAGCTGGATAAGAATGCGTTGTAAATTGTGCAACTTTACCGTCGCCAAAAACAGTGGGCATAAAAGGTTTAATTTTAAAGGCACCCCAATCATGAAGATTATGTCCAAACCAATAGAGCCAATAGGAATAATCTGCTATAAATAACAGTGGTAAAGAAGTTGGAATAAGCATAAGATAATTACACAGTTTATGATTATAGGCAATAAAATAAACCACAATTAGACTCAAAAATAATAATGCGTAGATACCAATTTCACGCTCAAGTATGCCACCCCTCCACATAGGGTCCATACCAATGTAGTGGTTGATCGTATTCATTTCATGCACTTCACCACTAAATCCATCAAAGTGAAAAAAGACAGGTATACCTTCAGGAAACGCTTCTTTTGGATAGTTTGGGGCTTCAAGAGAACATGACCAAATAGGAAATGAAGCTACGCCGATTTCTGAAGAACTCCCAATCATTTTTTCCAAATTATTATGGGCTTCTTTGGGGGTAGAAGTACTTTTATACCTACCTTGATTGTAGATTCCCCAAACCATCTTTTGGAAAGATGAAATGTCTTCTTTTTTCCCACTATCAATTTTGTTCAGTACCCCATGAAAACTGATCATGGGGAATGTAAATGATAGCGTCATAATCACCAATGCGATACCCGCAAATATTTTTGATTTTAGTAAACTTTGATTCATCTTTTCTCCTTAATATCCTTAGCTAAAAACTAAAGCTAAATCTTTAGATAAAAATAGTGTATCTTGAATTCATGTTTTTAACATTGACACATGTCAACCCACAAAGATGTAATCTTTGTGGGTTGTAGATACAAAACCTAGAATAAATTAGCGTTACTGTCAATCCATTTTAGATATTCAATAATACTTTTTATTTCAGGATCTTTCATATTTTGGTTTGGCATCCTTAAGTTAAAGTAGTCAATCATCGCTTTGACATAAGGGTCTTCAAACTTGTCTTTTGGGCTCTTGATAAAATCAGCCACCCATTTCTCGCCATTTTCATGGCGGCCTAATACACCGGTAAGATCAGGACCTGAACTTACTTTTCCAATAACGTGACAACCAGAACAGCCACCTTCATTGAATGCAACTTCGCCTTTTGCAGCTTCAGGGGATTGTTTTGTTGCAACAAACTTAACCAGTAAGTCTTTCGCACGAATTCCAACGTCCGCTGTTTTTACCATGTATTGCCAGATCATATTTTCAAATAAGACTGCTTTTTCAAAATCGCCTTCTTTGATAGCAGCATCTGAGAGTTTTTTCTGCTCAGGAATTTTGCCGTATTGATCAAGCGCATCAGTTACAAGGTTTTTGACAACATCATGTTTTTCATAATGGTTATCTTTGAGAAATTTCACAACACTCTGGATAACATCATCCGTTGCTTTATTGACTGCAACTGTTTTGTCGTATTCAGCTTTGAGTTGTTCTTTACTCATGGTTGCCATTTTGAGTTTTTGTGCACTTTCATACTTTTTATTAGGGTCTTTAACCATTAAATAACCCATCATTTCTAGGTGAAGTGCAGAACAGAATTCTGTACAGTAATAAGGGAATACGCCTTCTAAATCAGCTTTGAACTTCACAGTTGCGACTTTACCTGGCTCTACTGATGCGTGAACATTATAGTTATCCACTGTAAAACCATGCGTTTCATCTTCTGCTCGTTCAAGGTTTGTCATATAGATTGTGACGTTATCACCTTTATTGACCGTAATATGTTCTGGGTTGATATGAGAACGTACAAGTGTCGCATAGACCTTAACATCATTACCTTTGCGTTCTATCCTCTCTTGTCCAGCGAGTGTTTTTCCCTCACTGATTTGCTCTGTTCTAGAGTTCGTACCCATTTCGTAACGTACTTTTGGATTGAGCTTATCCGCACGAATACCTACGGCATCATGTGGCTCTCCAAGAGGAATAGGCATATCGACAAGAAGGTCCATTTTATTGCCATGAATATCAATTAACTGATGATTCTGAGGATGGAGTGGTCCTACATTATTAAAGCGATCAATGGATAATTTATTGAGTGCAATAATATACTCACCTTGAGGGTCAGCTGTATTACTTTCCATACCCGCTAAGTGTCCAATATTGTAGTGAACATTGACACGATCTAGCACTTTTAATGTTTTAAAATTCCATTTTACAACTTGGCTATCGACATACAATGAGGTATAAATCTCCCCATCAACAGGTGAATATTGGTTGTGCAATGGTCCTAGGCCCAACTCTACTTGCCCATGTAAAGCTTTTTTCATATCAAGAATAGGAATACCATAAGGGTCGGTACCCGCATAATCTTTATTTTTGATCAATGCTTGAATCTTTGAG
>JAVHRG010000342.1:0-7778 GCA_036171535.1 Sulfurospirillum sp.
TGCGTAAACTGCTTCATCCCTGTATCAAGACGTTCGATCATCACTGCATCCGCACCTTTTTGAGCCGCATAAATATGCGCTGAACCACTTGGTCCAAACATGACGTTATCTACATCACACGCGACAATAAATTCACACGTTTTAAGCGCTGGTAACACATGTCTTTCATCCACATGATGCACGCTCTCTAAAATCGCACCACCCAAACCAAGCTCTGTGCCAGCTTCATCCAAAAAACGGTACCCAAGTGCTTGAAGCATTCCAAGAGCCGCGTCATTGGTCGCACTGCCGCCAATGCCGACAATAAACTTCCGACACCCTTTTTCAATCGCATCTTTCACCAACTCACCCACACCAAACGTTGTTGTCACAAGAGGATTGCGTTTTTCTTTAGGAACGAGCGGAAGCCCTCCTGCTTGTGCCATCTCAATAACAGCAGTTATGCCATCTTCCAAAATACCATACTGCGCAGTGATGGGATTCATCAATGGGTCATGCACGTTACATGTAACGATTTTCCCTTTGACGTTTTGCATAATTGCCTCGAGCATTCCCTCGCCACCATCAGCAATATAACACGCATGCACCACAGCTTCTTTGTAAACCTCTTTAATACCCTTTTCTATCCACGTGGAGAGCTCTTGAGAACTCGCACATCCTTTAAAGGAATCAATCGCTAAAACCACATTCATCGATATTTCTGCTCCAATGCCAATAAATACTCTTTACGCCAAAGTCCACCGCTATAGCCTCCAATACCGCCATTTTTGGCGATGACACGGTGGCAAGGAATCACAATAGCAATTTTGTTTTTGCCGTTGGCATTTGCAACTGCACGTGTGGCTTTGGGGTGTTTCAACAGTTCAGCTTCGCGACTGTATGAAATGGTTTCACCATAGGCAATACCTTGAAGAATCTTCCACACATTCTCTTGAAAAGGAGTTCCTTTGGGATGTAATGGCACGCTAAAGGTTTTGAGCTTGCCTGCAAAATAAGCCTCTAGCTCTTCTTTGAGCTGCTCAATATGGTGGTTTGAGTCTTTTAAAACTTCACCATTCTCGTCAAAATCAAGCGCACAAATGCCACGCTCATCGGCAGAGATTAACAACATTCCCACAGGAGAAGAAAAAGTGCAGTGTACCATGTTAGCTCCTTAGTACTTTGCGCATACAGACGCTATTTTCCATCCCCACATAAGGTGCATAATTGGGAATGACCACATAACCCATTTTGGCATAAAGGGCAATTGCTTCGGGTTGACCTTTACCCGTTTCCAATTGAGCATACGAAAAACCTCTCTCTTCTGCCCATGTGTGTAGCTCCCAAAGGAGTCTTGATGATATGCCCCGTCTTCGATAGTTTGGCTGCACAAACATACGCTTGATCTCAACCGTTGTCTCATCAATCTCTTTAAAACATCCACAGGCAACAGGCAAATTATCTTCATAACCAATTAAAGCCGTTTCAATAGGATCAATCACATTGTGCTTGTCATACAGCGCTTGCTCTTTCCCATAACGCGCATTCAGTTCTGTATCCAACGCTTGAGTGAGGGCACAAAAATCTTTATGCAGGTTGGTTGTTTTACATGTAAACATTGAAAAACCTTGGATGATTTCTTATTATTATACCCTCTTTGCATAGTTTTTGATCACCCAAAAGGTTACAAAACGTAGTATGATTTTCATCAAGGAGTACGTCATGACACATCTTTTTACCTATGGATCATTAATGTTTGAAGACGTCTGGAATAGACTCATCAAAGGAAATTATCTCTCACAACAAGCAAGCTTGGCTGGCTATGCAAGACGTTCTGTCAAAAGAGATGAATACCCTGTGATTTTTAAAGCCGACGAGCTTGTTGAGGGAGTGGTTTATTATGATATCAACGAAGAAGATATGGCTATTTTGGATGCATTTGAAGGCGAGTATTACGAGCGTACGGAAGTAGAACTTCTGGTGAAAAATGAGCCGATTCGAGCGTGCGTATACGTTTTAAAAGAGAAGCACTTTGATATTATCGATCCAAAGCCTTGGAGTGAAGCGCTTTTTGCAACCGAGGGCATCAAACGCTTTTTGGCACACTACAAAGGATTTGCATAACTCTTTGAACGTTTTGAGTAAATATTTTGTACAATAAAGCATTCTTACATGTAAAGGTACATAATGCTGAGTTTGAACGATTTTGAATTTGCCAAAGCCTTAAGTGACGAAGAATTTGAATACCTTACCCAACATGCCAAACGCGTTTCAATTCCTAAGAACACTATACTTTTTTACCAAGAGGATATTTGTAAAGATATTTTGCTTTTAGGCAAAGGCGAGATAGAACTTTACATGCATGGCGAAAACGATAAAAAAGTCTCGTTGTATGCGCTTAAAGAGGGTGAGCAATGCGTCATCAACACATCAAGCACCATTTCTCAAACACCCGCCATTGGAACCGCTCAAAGCTTAAGCGATGTCGAGGGCTGGCTCATGAGTGAAGAGGTCGTCAAACACCTCATGCACCGTTCCCCCACATACCTCAACTATGTTTTTTCACTTTTTACGATCAAACTTGATGCGCTTGCCACACTCATTCAAGACATCAAATTTAAAAAACTCGATAGCCGCATTTTAGAGTGGCTGCGTGCGCACCATTCCACTATCGTTCAAGCAACCCATGAAGAGATAGCAGAAGCGTTAGGGACGTCACGCGTTGTAATTAGCCGTGTACTTAAAGACCTTGAAAAACAGAACCTCATCCGACTTCATCGTAAAGAAATAGAGATTTTGTCATAGGTTTGTAACGTATGTTACTGACAAATAAAGCTTTTTTGTTTTATAATAACCAAAATCAAAATAAGGAGTTTACAATGAAATGTAATATAGGAAAAACAGACAAAATGATTCGCTCAATTGCAGGTGTTGCCATTATTATCGTAGGAGTAATTTACAGCAGCTGGTTTGGATTAATTGGTGTCGTTTTATTAGGAACAGCACTTGTTCGCTTTTGCCCAGCATATCTTCCCTTTTCGATCGATACCTCTAAAGGTGATGAAGGTGGCTCATGCGGCGGTGGTGGTTGTGGTTGCGGCAAATAACTATTGTAGAACGCCCCATATGAAGTAAAAATATCTTGTAAAGTTACAAGATATTCATTCTCCAGAGTTGCCATTTAAGGCAACTCTTCCCCCTCTTTTTTTTTCTTAAACCTTTTTTTGCTAAAATATCCACATTTTACATGTAAACAAAAGGCATACCATGGGACAAACCATCACTGAAAAGATTTTTAGCGACCACGTGGGTCACGCTGTCAAAGCGGGCGAAATTATTAAAAGTAAAATCGATATGGTTATTGGCAACGACATTACGACACCTATTTCCATTCGCGCATTTGAGCAAAGTGGTGCGACCAAGCTTGCAAACCCCGATGGCTTTAGTATTGTCATGGATCACTACATCCCCGCCAAAGATATTGCCAGTGCCAATCAAGCCAAAATCAGCCGTGAATTTGCGTACAAACACGACCTCAAACACTATTTTGATGAAAAAGACATGGGTATTGAACATGCACTTTTACCTGAAAAGGGGCTTGTGGTTCCAGGCGATGTCATCATTGGTGCAGATTCACATACCTGTACGCATGGAGCACTTGGTGCCTTTGCAACAGGCATGGGCTCAACCGACCTTGCGTTTGCAATGATCACCGGTGAAAACTGGTTTAAAGTACCCGAATCCATTAAAGTGGTTTTTAGTGGTAAACCAAAACCTTATGTTTACGGGAAAGATCTTATCCTTGAAGTCATTCGCATTTTAGGTGTGGATGGCGCATTGTACCGCACACTTGAATTTACAGGCGACACCATTGGTTATTTGAGCATGGATGATCGTTTTTCATTGTGTAACATGGCAATCGAAGCGGGTGCCAAAAGTGGTATCGTCGCGGTTGATGACATTACCAAAGCATTTTTGAAAGACAAAAATCTTGCACGTAAACCAAAATTCTTCTACTCAGACGATGATGCTACCTATATGCAAGAGCTTCACATCGACGTGGCAAATCTTGATCCTGTGATTGCGTATCCATTTTTACCATCAAACGGCAAATCAATCAATGAAGCCGTCAAAGATGATTTGAGTATCGACCAAGTCTTTATCGGCAGTTGTACCAACGGTCGTTTGGAAGATTTGCGCATCGCCGCAAAGATTCTTAAAGGTCGCAAAGTCGCACGTAAAACACGTCTTATCATCACACCAGCAACGCAGAAAATTTCTTTACAAGCGCAAAAAGAGGGTTTGGTTGAGATTTTTGTTGAAGCAGGAGCGGTCTTTAGTAACCCAACCTGTGGTGCGTGTTTAGGGGGCTACATGGGAATTTTGGGCGAAGGTGAGCGTTGTGTTTCCACCACTAACCGTAACTTTGTAGGACGTATGGGCGCACGTACGAGTGAAATCTACCTTGCCAACTCTGCCGTAGCAGCAGCAAGCGCAATTATGGGCAAAATTACCGATCCAAGAACACTCTAATGCTTTTTGTCCCGCTGCCTTTAGTCATTGTCGCTGGGGGAAAAAGTTCGCGCATGGGAAGCGATAAAGCCTTGCTTCCCTTTGGCGATTTTAAAACACTGACGGAGTACCAATTAAACAGGCTCAAACCCTATTTTTCCAGTTTACATGTAAGCGCAAAAAGCAGTGCAAAATTTGAGTTTGAAGCCTCTTTTATTGAAGACATTAACAGTTATAGTGAGCATTCACCGCTCATTGCGCTCCTCTCTATTTTGCAGCACTTCCAAACACCAGTATGTATCCTCAGTGTTGATACCCCTTTTGTAACGCCCGAAGTCTTTGAAAAACTTTATAAGCAACTGAATCATCATGATGCCGTTATTGCGACCTCACCGTGTTCTTCGCATCAACTCTGCGCGATTTATGCACCTTCCATTATCGAAAGAATTCGCGCTTTATTGTCCCAAAATGAGCACAAAATACGCCTTGTATTGCAACAAAGCAATACCCACTATGTGGCCTTTGAAGACGACACTTTGTTTTTAAATCTTAACTATCCCGAAGAATACAACAAAGCACAGGAGCTTTTATGATTGATACCCTCACCAAAGTCTCTTCCCATAACGCTTTTGAGGAAAAATTGCTTACATGTAAAAGCCCTAAACTCTTTTTAGTCGATATTAAGCAGTTTAAAAACATCAATCTTACCTTTGGTGATGAGGGTGGAAATTTTGTCTTGTGTGCCTTTTCTTTAACACTACAAAGCTTTGCAAAAGCTCATGAAATGGAGCTTTTTCGCATCAAAGATGATAAATTTATATTGCTGCTAGACACACCCTTTGAACTCTCAAAAATGGAGTGTATTACCTTGTCTTTGCGTGATGCGATACAACGTCTAAGCTACGCCTATCAAAACCAAGATATTTCTCTAGAAGTGCATATTGGGATCAGTTTTGACCACTTTGAACCTTTTGAAAAAGCGCAAAAAGCGCTTCTGGTTGCCAAAGCTGAAAATCAACCATTTGTGACCTATTCTGAATTTGCCAATATGCTCATGAATGAAAATGAAGAGGCAATCGAATCCATGATAAAAGGGGCCATTGATAGTGGACAAATAGTCCTTCATTTTCAAGCCATCGTTGATCAAAATGAGCAACCCACTTACTATGAAGCGCTCCTTCGCCTAGCCTATCATCAAACCGTACAATCGCCTAAACTCTTTTTAAAAATTGCAAAAGAGCGCAACCTCTATGATGCTCTCTTTAAAAGCATTGCCAACAAAGTAGCACAACTGTGTGATCAAACACATCTGCGCCTTGCTCTGAACCTTTCTTCCGCAGACATTGCAAATCCTGAATATTTGAGTTTCCTAAAAACGTGTTTTTCAGATAAAGATATTGTCTTAGAGATTCAATACGATAAAAAAACCTCTCTTGATGTTTTACAAAATGCTATACGCGAACTCAAAGAGGTGGGGTTAATCATTGCTTTGGATAATGTTGATAACGAGGAACTCATTAGTGCATTTGAAACGGGAATGATTGACATTGTCAAAGTATATGGAGAACTTATCCGAAATCTCTCGCTTGATGCTTCTGCTCAGTTTACATGTAAAACAATGGTCGCATTATGCAAAAGTAAAAACATCCAAATTGTAGCAACACAGCTTAACGCTAAAGCCATTGTAGAGGCAGCTCGAGAGCTTGATTTTGACCTTTTTCAAGGGTATATCTTCGAGCAACCTCATACATTAGCGTAAATCTTTATTTCTCTTGCGCGTCAATTAAGGCTTCATCGATTTTAGAAAATTCGACAATTTGTAAGCCTTTATGGTCTTTCATAAAGGTTTGCGCACTTTTGAATGTTTTAAAAGGAACAAATTCTTTCCCCATTGGTCCCATGACATCACTCCCGACGACGTAAAATGCTTTTTGACCATCCATCGCTTCACCCGTATAGTAATCACTTACTAAGATAGTAAGCTCTGCATCTTTATGTTTGGTGTAATTGCCCCATTTTGCTGGATTTTGATAAAACTTCAACATATCTTTGACACCATCAAAAGCATGCGTAACAGGTTTACCATTTTCAACATAATTCATGCGTACCGCCCATTTAGGATATTTATAGGCAAACATGCCACATACGGGACATTTTTCATCTTTTTCAACATGAATGGTTGTTTTATGGTCGTGCGCTTCAAGACGTAAAACTTCCCACAAATAAAGTGAAACCGCCTGAAGCTCTTGCTCATTCACTTCTCCACACGCTTGTGTTTTCTTCAAGCCCACTTTAAGTTCAGCAATGGTGTTAAAATCGTGCAAATGAATTTGATCTTTTTGACATTTTGCATTGTAAATTTTCTCACCCATTGGATATGCACCTTTTTGCTTTTTCTTAACAAATTCGTCCACATCATCATTTAAAGAAGCTTTTGCTTTGGCAAACGCGGCATCAAAGTTCATCACTTCGCCACCATTTTCCGCTGCAAAAGCTTTGGCATCGGCTTCATTGGCAAAAGCGAGTTTGCTCACCATACTCATTGTGCCAGGGACTTTTGAGCCTACCACATAAAAGACATTTTTGACATCAACCAGTTTTTCACTTTTAACTTCGGTAACCAGTATTTGTTTGACACTAGACTCAATAGACTTCCAATCTGCGGCAAGACAGCGCATTGAACAGTACTGTTTTGCCGTACCATCTTTTAAGATAACACTGTGCGATGTTTTGTAGAACATTTTTAAACTCATACCACACATAGGGCAATACGCTTTCTCATCACCCTTTTGAATTAATTCTGGCTCACCCGTTGCCATCTTATTGAACTCTTCTGCGTGTAATCCTAATGCTAAAATCATTGCGAAAAACAACGCCCATAGGCTTTTTTGCATACCCTGCTCCTTTTTGTAAATTAATGTTGAGTTTATTCTCAAAGTGTTAAATTAGTGTTAAATGTCACACGCAACAATATCCTCTTTTAGCAGATGAATGCGCTATAATTCCTCTAAAATGAAGGAAAAAAAATGGTTAAACATATTGTATTTTTCAAACTACCCGATAATTCTGAAGCCAATAAGCAAGCGGTAAAAGATCGCATCATGAGTATGCAAGGTAAGCTTCCTTTTGTCAAACACCTTGAAGTAGGTATCAATTTTTCATCTGAAGAGCGTGCGTTTGATGTTGCCCTTATTAGCGATTTTGACACCAAAGAAGACTTAAAAACCTATGCAACACACCCTATTCATCTGGAAGTGATTCATTTCATTCAATCACTGAAAGCCGTC
>JAVHRG010000343.1:0-7750 GCA_036171535.1 Sulfurospirillum sp.
CTACCTCACCCCAGATAAAGTCTATAGCACAGGACTGGGTGGAGGGGCTAGGATTGTGGACAAATACACGGCGATAGCAAAAACAGGTTTAGAAATAGACATCACCACCCAACTTGCAACCGCTGTGGAAGTCGTGACTGAAGTAGCGACGGAAACTGACCTGGCGAACGAAGTGGTGATGGAAATTGACGTGCTGAACGAAACTAAAGTGATGATGGAATCTGACGTGGTAACCGAAACTGAAGTGATGATGGAATCTGACGTGGCAACCGAAACTGAAGTAGAAATTGCAACAGAAAAACGAGGCAGCGTCGTCCCGCTGCAAACATCAGGAGACCATCTTAAATTCGATGCGGGATTGTCTTGACGGAGGGATCCACTTTACTGTCAGTATCATCGGAGCGATATATTCATTTTCATTCTCTTCTGGTTTAATCTTGATTTTTACTTTTATCTTTCCAACTAAAACTTCACGCCAAGTAACTTTCTCAATGTACTCAGTAGTATTTTCTGGAAGAGTAGTTCCATTTGAGATGAATGTTGCGAGGTCACCCTTCCGCCAGTTTCCAGTAGAAATTCCTTTTGCCCCTAAGGCTTGAGATTCAAAATGTGGCGTTAGATAATGTGCGACTCGTGTTTCTAGTTCTACAAGATTTAACCCGTATCCAATTGCTATTTCGAATACTTGTTTCCTTTCTTCAAGGGAATTTGGACGAGTTAATATTGGAAATAGTACAGATGAAATAGTTGCACGACGACCATGAGTCAATTGTATGCAGCGGCGAAAGAAAATGTCATAGTACTCAACGTACCATGGGGGATCAAAAAATGCTTGTTCGGCTACTCCGATTAGTTCTATTGGAAGAGGTTTTTCGACATTGTAGTGCACAAGCTGAACATTTTTCCCCGTGAATTTGGACACAGTATGGAGGCTAGGCTCACTCTTGTCTAAAATAATGAATTTGATCTCTGGGGCACAATGAGAGGCGAAAGCCCCAAGGAGTGGGGAGCCAAGAAAAGCAATTACGTTAGGACGCGGTAGAGGGTTTTCCAATAACAGTTTTTTTGCGAGGGCTTCCCTACTTCCATGACTAAACCACCATTCGTAGTCGAGACAGTGTGGAAGGTGAATTTGATCCATTAGTTGTGAGAGGGCAGACGTAGCATCTTTTGCATTATTATCCCAGTTGTTTTGTATGTCTTTCCAATGAAATTTGTTTAGTGATGTGAGAGAGTAATTATTGGCATATTGTTCAATCTGACCTTGAGTCTTCATTTCATGAAGGGCTGTGAGGAGTCCATCTGGGAAAATTGAATGGCAAGATTGTAGGAGTTCATTTAGGGCTAAGTCTTCTTTTTGCAGAGTATTGATGATTGTTTGCTTAACTAAATCGAGATTAGTATTCATTTCTAACTCCTGATTTTGATATTGGATATCCGCATCGTCCGTTCTTCTGAGGAATAGCACACTTCAAGTTCACGCTGCCACATCTCTAGAGCAATAAATTGATTTTTCTCAGCTTCTCGTTGAAAACTGTTGGCATTGACGTTGTACGAGAATATTTGTAGCGGAACGATCCTGAGCGGGAAATTTGGGTGTATCTCCCGCTGTATTTTATCTATAAGCCGCGCTATCTTGCTTTGAAGTTGATTTTGATTTGGAGTGGTAAGCGTAATGTACCCATATTGGTCAAATCCTGCTCGGACAAGTTTTGCGAGCCGATCAATTTGAGGGGAAAATAGTTCCTCAGAACTGCTCGTATTAAAAGAGAAAGACTCATTATCAAATCCTTTCAGACATCCAACTCTAGCAATTCCAACAGAACTTGTCATACGTTCAAGTTCTACTTCAGTCAGGATTTCCCAAAGAAAATCTGTGCTTAGGTTGTCATCAATCCATAAGTAATGTGATTCTTCCATACCGAGTTCGCGCCGAGCATCGAGAAACCAGAGTTGGTATTCTGGAACTAGGTCAGGTTGCCCACCACTGAGAACGATAACTCTTGGTATCGTTAGATTTTCTTTTACTTGACTTAGAAGATACCTTGGTTCGACCATTTCAGAAAATTTCAAATTTCCTGAAAGTAGCTGGTCATCAACAAAACAGTACCAACAGCGATAATCACATACTGAAAGTTGGAATATTTGGGCTTGAAGTATATTTTCTGGCTCAGATCCAAAAAAATGTGAGACAGGATCAATTGGTAGTGGATTCTCAATCCAATTAGAACTTGGCTGCCGTCGGAAATGATGGACTCTACCAAACCCATGGCAATTAGGTGGGATAGTCAAATCAGTTTCTTGCCGTGATCCAGTGAACTTTGCCATAAGAACACGTTTTTTATCATGATCTAAAGCACGTTTGCGAAGTAACTGCGCTATTTCATAAGTTCCAAGTTCCATTTTCGATTTCCTTTGGCACATTCGAGTTATAACTGTAAGCCTATTTTTGGAAACAGAATATATACTTATTTCGACGACTATATATGCACACTTCGCAATTTTATATCAAAAAGTTCGATGGAAATTTAATACTGCACCCTGAATGTTGGCGAGTCTTCAGGACGCGTGGAACGTCTGTCATAGATGCGGGTGGTTTGGATATTGGAATGCCCTAGCCATTCTTGCACCTTGGCAATATCGGCGTTGTGGAGCAGAGCATTGGTTGCCGCCGTGGCGCGCAGGGCGTGTGGGGCAAGCAGTTCTTGGGTGAGTCCAATTTGTTTGAGGTAGGCGCGCACAAGGTCATAGACCCCGTTGGTGGTAAGTGCCGTTTCGGTTGAACCGCCTCGCGTGTTGCGCAGCGGGCGAAACAATGCGCCTTCGAGGTCGTTGCCGTGAGCCGCCTTAGCGAGATATTCGGTAATGTGTCCGAGCGTCGCGGGATGCGTGGGGACGTAGCGTGTCTTTCCGCCTTTGCCCTGGACACGAATATGCGGCACACCAGAACGCATAAGGTTGAAGTCTTTGACGCGCAGCTTAGTCAGCTCTTCGCGTCGCAGGGCATGGAAGAGTAGTACGGACAAAATTGCCCGATCCCGCACACCTTTGAGCGTGTCATGTTTTGGGGCATTCAACAAAGCCCGCGCCTGATGATCCCCCAAGGCAGGCGTTTTGCCTTCATACGTATCCACACGGGGACGCTTCACCCCTTTGACGGGATTTTGCATCACCGCATTTTTGTCACACAAAAATTCAAACAACGAACTCAGTGCCGCCAACTTTCGGCGCACGGTTGCCCCAGACAATCCCCGTGCCTCTAACACCTTGCGCCAAGCCAGCACATGCGCCCGATTGACCGTGCGAAACACTTCAGGCGTTGCGATACCCGCAAAGCCCATGAAGTCCTGAATGTCCTGCTGATAGGCTCGGCGGGTGTTGGGCGACTCGATAGAGGCGAACCACTCAAACTCAGGCGGCATTGCCGCCAGCCCCTGAAACTCGGCAGCGGACAAGACGATTTTTCCACTTGGTTTAGTGGTGGTCACATCCGTGGTGCTATGCGGGTTGTTGTGGGGATTTTCCATGGGTTGATGATGAAGATGACTTATGCCTATTGAGAGAAACGCGAGAAATCAGCGGGTGAGTAAATGGCAATCTCTTTGTATGGATGCAGCGTTTGTAAGTCAGCATCGCCCGTAATAATCACTTCCGAACCTGAATCAAGTGCCAGCCCCAAAAACTTGTTGTCTGTTGGATCACGGCATTCTGTGGCGGTTGCGTGCGGATCAAAAAATTCAATGTTGGTGCTGATGTGCAAAAGGAATTCTGTGCGCGAATACGCATGAGGGAAATAGCGGTCGAGCTTGGGTTTTTGGATGCGTTCAGTCAGCTCAATCCACGTTTCGTCATTTTGCGCCAGCACAAAAGTACCGAACACCGCCGCCAGCATTTGAGCTGTCTGAGAGTTGGGCAAGATCGCCGCGCTAATGAGAACATTGGTGTCAATGACAATATATTTTGGCTTATTTTTCATTGAGGAGTTGCATTACGTCATTTTCAGTGAGCCCTTGTTGCTCCGCAGGAGATACCACACTCGAAAAATAGCGTCGAAGCGCATCACCCGCTTCTTTGCCCCGAAGAGGAAAGTTTTCAGCAACGAACCTCGCCATTTGAGGGGTGGGTAATTGCATGACATGATGAAAATCTTGATATGCCTGTATCACCGCAACGGGACGACCACGGCGAGTAATGGTGACAGGCTCACGTTGGGATGAATCCAGAAGCAGAGCAAATTTATTTTGCGCTTCGAGAGATGTCATAGAAATCATTTGCATACCTTTCAGGTGTTAGTGCTATTACAACCAATATAGATGTTTCAGATATGAAGTCAAGCACAATACAGTTTTCAAAGCGACCGTTCTATCTTGTCCAAGAACTGTGTATTTCGTGAATACTCGCATCAATTTCTTCAGGGGAGTCACCCCATACCCCTTTTCCAATACCTGCAAAGGACATGAATTCACGTTTGCCCACCGTATGCAGGATGATAGGTATCTGCACTTCAGCATCCTTGATGTCATATTTGGCAAAGACCGTGTTTAGTTGAACACCCGTCGCAAAATCACCACGATCCGCGTCCATTATCCCTACTTCAATATCTTTCATCTGTAATGGCATGATTATTTGTTGTTGGTTATTGTCGGTTGTTTCGTTCTCCATTCCGCTCGACGCGTCGTCAAATTTTCCTTTAATTCACTATTGCTGTAGCTCTTTATTTTGCCACTATCGAGTTTTTGAATTGCATTTGTGAGCCTTACACGAAGCCATTCGTCATACCCATCTTCCTTTTTCTGATCGGTTGTATAGCTTCCCGTGACAATAAACGGAAGTATTCTAATGCCAACTTCCAAGCCATCACCGACCGTCACATCCCAAGCGGCATCCTCAGCAATACATTCGGCGTTTGCTGGATCGACCATAAAATTGGCTGCGATACGCTCAAATTCGGTTCCAGTCTCTTTTTCAAGTAGATCATTTTGCATGGTAATGCCTCCTAACATGGTGTAAGTCTTACGGCGTAATTGCGCAGTATTCTATGCGGGAGGTATCAGAAGTCAAACAATCCTTGTTCGCTGTGCCGATATTTTCAGTCGCACACTTTGTGCTTTTATATGTCGATAACATATTTTATCAATATATAAATAAAGAAAAGGGTCAGCAGTGTTTGTTTAACGTTTCCTCGAGTTTATGATACGGACAAACTACCCCTTGAGGATATGACTATGAAAACGCTCTCATCCCGTGAAGTGCAAAAGAATTTCGGCACCGTCTCCGACCTGGTGAAAGGCGGCGAAATCGTGCGTGTCACCCAATATGGGCGAGCTGCTTTCGTGATGATCCCCGAAAGTGTGGAAACAGAAGAACTGTTGCGCCGCATCGCGGGGAAAAAATTACTGCGCTTGTTGAAAGAAACTGCACCCAACGAAGAATCCGAAGCCTTGAGTCAATTAGAAGTGAATCAGCTGATCCGTGAATGCTTTGCGTAATATCGTCATCCGTTGGGGCGAACGTGCGGGAAGCACAGAACGGGGAAAACCGAGAAGATTTCATCTACAAACTCGCAACCGCCCCCTAAAAATAACCCACAGTATCATCCTAACCACCAAAAAACCTCAACTCATAATTCATAATCAGCGATGAGGAATACTGAATAAGCAATAGACAGCGATGGATTATAAATGTACATTTCGACGTACATTATTTGCACCAAGGAGAGCGAAATGAGACAAGTGGCTTTTACTGAGCTGAGAAATAACGCCAAGGTTTTTTTTGATTTGGTGGAAACAGGCGAGTCGGTACGTATTTTGCGCAACGGTAAGCCCATTGCGGACATTGTGCCGATTGCAGCTGATTTGCCTTCGTGGAAACGCTGCAAGGCGCAGCCGCTGGTGTTGGATGGGGTTGCCATTAGCCAACTGATTCTCAATGAGCGCGAGGCGTAAATGTTGGTGTTCTTTGATTCTTCTGCTTTTGCTAAACGCTATGTGCAGGAAATGGGCAGCGATGCGGTAGGCGAGTGGTGTGACCGTGCCACTGAAATTGGATTAGCTGCGATTGCCTTACCTGAAATCGTGTCGGCATTTTGTCGTTTACAACGTGAAGGCAAAATTTCAGCGGCGCAATATCAACAGCTAAAAATCGCGTTGTTTGCCGATATTGAAGATGCGGTAATCGGTGATATGTCGCTTGCGGTGATACGCCAAACGGTGTTGAGTTTGGAAGGCAATGTGCTGCGGGCAATGGATGCGATTCATATTGCTTGCGCGGTGGAGATGCGGGCAGATGTGTTTATTTCGGGCGACCAACGTCAATGCCAAGCCGCCAAAAATGCGGGGCTCAAGGTCGAAAAAGTGTGATGACCACTCAATCCGAATATGTCCTCAAAGAAAGGCTTATCACGTTTATTGAAGATATGGGCGGGAGCATGTAGTGTTTTCCTGTTTAAGAGTTTTACCACTTAAACTCTTAAACGGCTATATTCGGCAAAAATGAGACCTTGCTACTTCCACTGAGTTCGATTTGGAATTTTCGCCATTTTCCCTATACTTCCCCCGCTCTCCATTCGTGGTGGGGAGTGGTGAGGTTTTTATTTCCCCACCAATAACTTTTCATTTTATGAAAATTATTGTCATATTCTCCGTCTGGAGAGTACGGTTTACTTTCGAGATTCGTCTTGGGAAGTAGCCATAAAAAAGACCCGTTGACGCGGGTCTTTTTCTTTGGAAGAGCAGTGAAGTCCTTCCCACCAATAACTTTATCATTGTCATATGATGAAAAAAGTATATCACATCTTATTGATTTTGCAAAAGATTTTGGAATTTTCACCGTTTTCCCTACAATTTCCCCACCTCTTAACCCCATCACCCTATGCGCAAATTCATACGGTATTTGTTCTACATCCCGCTTTCGATTTTCGTCGTGTTTCAGGCGTATGCCTTCACCACCTCCTACCTCACGCCCAA
Source organism: Sulfurospirillum sp. (assembly GCA_036171535.1). Taxonomy (GTDB): domain Bacteria; phylum Campylobacterota; class Campylobacteria; order Campylobacterales; family Sulfurospirillaceae; genus Sulfurospirillum. Next base: position 6,966 of record JAVHRG010000343.1, read on the forward strand.
TCTTGTCCCCGACACCACACTCATGCCCCGCGTCCCGATGGGGATCGGTTCTATGGGTTCTATCTTTGGCAAAATGCTGGGTACAAACGATCTGGCAAACTACCACGGTGACGGCACCGTCCAAAACACCCTGCTTTTCTCTGGCACTTCCGCCACGGGGTTTGTCCATCGTTCGCCTGTTTGTACAGGCAACCAAGTCTGGACAGGCATAGACCCTCAAGGTATCCCGATTTGTGCTGACATCCAGCTTGCGACGATTAGCGAATGATCGCTTACGGTGACGCACGCGAAAGCACGACTACCCAATCCAGCGGTGCCCCGCTTTTTGCAGGCGACACGCTCACGACCGACGCTACCCAGACGGGTTCGATTGCTTTTATCGGTTCGCCGTCTTTGGCGCGGTTTGAGACGGGGACGACGCTGGCTTTGGCTCGCGGGACGCTGTCGGGTCATTAAAGTGGATCCCTCCGTCAAGACAATCCCGCATCAAATTTAAGATGGTGTCCTGATGTTTGCAGCGGGACGACGCTGCCTCGTTTTTCTGTTGCAATTTCTACTTCAGTTTCGGTTGCCACGTCAGATTCCATCAGCACGTCAATTTCCATCACCACTAAAGTGGATCCCTCCGTCAAGACAATCCCGCATCGAATTTAAGATGGTCTCCTGATGTTTGCAGCGGGACGACGCTGCCTCGTTTTTCTGTTGCAATTTCTACTTCAGTTTCGGTTGCCACGTCAGATTCCATCAGCACGTCAATTTCCATCACCACTAAAGTGGATCCCTCC
>JAVHRG010000344.1:0-7671 GCA_036171535.1 Sulfurospirillum sp.
TATTTGTGCCAAAGAGGCTGGAGTTCAAGGTATTGGCGTTTTGTGTGGTTATAGCACAAAATATGAACTTGAAAAGTATACTTCGTGTGTTGTTCGCGACACGCTTGATGCCGTCAAAATCATTTCAGAACAATGATTATTGTGTTATAAAGGTATCATTTTTTTGAGTAATAAATTTGTCTCAATATTGGTTAAATCTTGATTCAATCATCGGGTCTTAACTTTTTTCATTTATGAGTTATTAAGAGAATGCTAAGTAGAATGAGAAATCATCACAGATGAGTATAGGAATGATAATATAAATTAAGGGGCATTTAATGGCTAAAGTCATGAAAACTATGGATGGTAACGAAGCTGCTGCATACGCATCTTACGCTTTTACCGAAGTTGCTGGTATTTACCCAATTACACCTTCTTCCCCAATGGCGGACTTTACTGACATTTGGGCAAGTCAAGGCAAAAAAAATTTATTTGGTATGCCAGTAAAAGTTGTTGAGATGCAAAGTGAAGGTGGCGCTGCTGGAACGGTACATGGTTCTCTACAAGCTGGTGCACTTACGACAACGTATACAGCCTCTCAAGGACTGTTACTTAAAATCCCAAATATGTATAAAATGGCGGGTGGATTACTTCCAAGTGTTATCCATGTTGCTGCTCGAACACTGGCTACCCATGCACTTTCTATTTTTGGTGACCATCAAGATGTTTATGCTGCACGCCAAACAGGTTATGCGATGCTTTCATCTGGCTCTGTACAACAAGTTATGGATTTAGCAGGTGTTGCTCACTTATCAGCGATTCAAGGAAGAGTTCCTTTTATGCACTTCTTTGATGGTTTCAGAACTTCACACGAAATCCAAAAAATTGAAGTGATGGACTATGCCGTTTTTGATAGATTACTCGATAAAAAAGCAGTACAACGTTTCCGTGACGGAGCACTCAATCCTGAGTCTCCAAAAACAAGAGGAACGGCACAAAATGATGATATTTATTTCCAAGGCAGAGAAGCACAAAATAAATTTTATGACGCATTGCCTGACATCGTAGCGCATTATATGGCAGAGATTTCAAAAGTGACTGGACGTGAGTACAAACCATTCACCTATTATGGTGCAAAAGATGCTGATCGCATTATTGTTGCAATGGGTTCTGTGACAGAGTGTTTGAAAGAGACGATTGATTATTTAATGAGTAAAGGTGAAAAAGTGGGTTTGATCACACCCCATCTTTACCGTCCATTCAGTATAAAATACCTTATGGACGTTATGCCAGAATCCGTTAAAAAAATTGCTGTATTAGATAGAACGAAAGAGGCAGGATCAATCGGTGAGCCGTTGTTCCTTGATATGAGAGCGGCGTTTTATGGTCATAAAAATGCACCTATTATTGTGGGTGGCCGTTATGGTCTCTCTTCAAAAGACGTTGATCCAGCACAAATGTTGGCAGTTTATGAAAACCTCAAATTAGAAAATCCTAGAAATGACTTTACCATTGGTATCGTTGATGACGTTACGTTTAAATCACTTGATGTCAAAGAAAAAATCAGTTTGGGTGATGCTGAGACTAAAGAATGCTTATTCTATGGACTTGGTGCAGATGGTACGGTAGGTGCAAATAAAAGCTCGATTAAAATTATCGGTGACGAGACAGATATGTATGCGCAAGCATACTTTGCGTATGACTCTAAAAAATCAGGTGGTTTTACCCGTTCACACTTACGTTTTGGTAAAAAACCAATTCGTTCAACCTATCTCGTTTCAAATCCACATTTCGTAGCCTGTTCCGTTGCTGCATACCTTGATTTATATGAGGTTGTGGATGGCATTAGAGAGAATGGAACATTCCTTTTAAACTCAATTTGGGATGCAGAAGAGACCATTAAAAGAATTCCAAATCGTGTTAAAAAAATCTTAGCAAACAAAAAAGCTAAGTTTTACATTATCAATGCAACAAAACTTGCACATGATATTGGTTTGGGTAACAGAAGCAATACCATCATGCAATCAGCGTTCTTTAAACTTGCCGAAATCATTGATTTTGAACAAGCTCAAACCTTCATGAAGAAACAAGCGTATAAGTCTTACCACAAGAAAGGTGAGCAGATTGTTGAGTTGAACTACAAAGCAATTGATGTAGGCGCTAATGGTTTGATTAAAGTTGAAGTTGATCCTGCATGGGCAAATCTAGCAGATGATGTTAAAAAAGAAGATACCAAATACGTTGGTACAGCATTTGTTGAAAAAATTGCCAAACCAATCAATGCGGCACGAGGGGATAGTTTACCCGTTTCTGTTTTCAAAGGCTATGAAGATGGTACGTTTGAGCATGGAACGACTGAGTATGAAAAACGTGGTGTTGGTGTTATGGTTCCAAAATGGATTGAAGAGAATTGTATCCAATGTAATCAATGTGCTTTTGTATGTCCACACGCCGTTATTCGTCCATTCCTTATTAATGATGCAGAGTTTGCTGATGCCCCTGAAGGCGTTAAAGCACATGCTCTTGAAGCCAAAGGTAAAGAGCTTAAAGGTTTAAAATATAAAATCCAAGTCTCTTCCCTTGATTGTACAGGCTGTGATTTATGTGCAGAAGCATGTCCAACCAAAGAAAAATCACTTGTAATGGTTCCACTTGGCGAGAGCCTTGAAGCAGGTGAGCAAGTCAATGCGGATTACCTCTTCAAAAAAGTAACCTATAAAGATGATATTCTCTCTAAAAGTACGGTTAAGGGTGCACAATTTGCTCAACCACTTTTTGAATTCCATGGAGCGTGCCCAGGTTGTGGTGAAACGCCTTATATCACACTCGCAACCAGACTCTTTGGTGATAGCATGATGATTGCTAACGCAACAGGTTGTTCATCAATCTACGGTGGTTCAGCTCCTTCAACGCCTTACCGCAAAAATTCCGAAGGACATGGTCCAGCATGGGGTAACTCACTCTTTGAAGACAATGCAGAGTTTGGTCTAGGTATGCATGTGGCTACTGAAACAATGCGTCATAGAATTCACTCTGTGATGGATGATTCTCTTGAAAAAGCTCCAAATGCTATTGCCGCACTGTATAAAGACTGGATTGAATTTAGAGACGATCGCGTAAAAAGTACTGAAATTCGTAATCTCCTTGTTCCATTATTGGAAGCAAATCCAACCGCTGAGGGCGCTGAAGTCATCTTAAGCCTCAAACAGTATATTTCCAAAAAATCACAATGGATTTTTGGTGGAGATGGTTGGGCATATGACATCGGTTATGGTGGATTAGATCATGTTATTGCCAGTGGGGAAGATGTTAATATCCTTGTACTTGATACAGAGGTTTACTCTAATACCGGCGGTCAAAGTTCAAAATCTTCTCGTGCGGGTTCTATTGCTCAATTTACAGCAGCAGGAAAACCAAGTCAGAAAAAAGACCTTGGATATATTGCGATGACATATGGTAACGTGTTTGTTGCACAAATTAACTCCAATGCATCTGCAGCACAGACGATTAAAGCGTTTGAAACGGCAGAAGCGTATCCGGGTGTTTCTTTGATTATTGCATATTCTCCATGTATCGCGCATGGTATTAAAGGTGGTCTTGGAAAATCAGGTAACCAAGGTGAACTCGCAACAAAATGTGGTTACTGGCCAATTTATACCTACGACCCACGTTTGGAAGCGGAAGGTAAAAACCCAGTTAAAATTACGGGAAAAGAGCCTGATTGGTCATTGTATGATGATTTCTTGATGAACGAAGTACGTTATGCGTCACTTAAAAAATCAAATCCAGAGCATGCTCAAGCACTCTTTGAACACAATAAAAAAGATGCACAACGCAGATGGAGACAGTTAAATCGTCTTGCAAGTGCTGATTTTTCAAATGAATTAGTTGAGGTAAAAGAGGGCGAATAAGCCCCTTTTACATGTAAAGGCAAGAAAGTAATTTCTTGCCTTTTTTTAGTTTTTAATCTCTGCTGCTACTTGTGCATTTGATTTAACTACTTCACCACTGCCATGAATAATATGCGGAATACAGCTGGTACAAACATGAATCTCTTCACCATTTTTCATTGCTTTAATAAAGACTGCACCTTCGCTTTCCTCACTGGTTCTTACACAGACATTGCACACTTGCATATTGTTGATTTCCATAAAAACTCCTTGTTAAATTTGGCGTATTATAGTTAAAAAAGAGCAAGAATAGATTGAGCGAGATCAAGGTTTACATGTAAAAAGAGTCCTAAAGAATATTTCTATCAACACTGTTGGAAAGCTTTATTTTGTAGCCCCTAGTGCAAGAGTTTGCTTGCTGGTATAGAACGTATAAAACACCTATAAAAAGAGTACTACACTTATCATCGCATCAATGCCAATGTCTACAGGTTCTTTACCAATGAGTCTAGCACTGTTTTTGACTTGAAAAATGATTTGGCTGAGCAATGATTCAAAGTTAAAGTTGGAGGGATCTAAAATACTCTCTTTGTGATTTTTGATAAATGCAAGATTTTGAACCATCTCCCATGAGGGCTGTTCTCCTGTATGCAGTCTATTTTGGAATTCGACTTGCCAGTTGTTTTGCCATGTTAAGAAGAGGAAGTTATCGTTTTTATCTTTGGCTGTTTTAACTTTCCATTTAATGACTTCAAGGTAGTAGTAGAGCTTTTTAAAAGCTTCTTGATCATAGGTAAGCGTGGTGATTTGGTGACCTTCTCCGATTTTATAGGTTTCCCAGATTACTTTATAGAGTCCAATAATGAGAAAATCATTTCGATCGGGGATATTACTGTTTTTATCAAAAGCTATACGCAAATAGTCATCATAAGATTGAAGATATGCCCCATTGTATTTCATACGAATACTGTTCTTTGAGGTACGCATTTCATTCATGATGAAGTTTTGGCTCTCTTTACTGTAATTTTTTGGATTGCGGAGGTCAAGTTTTTCTTTATACGTGATAAGATTTTCAATGGCCTTGTTGTAGTCATAATGCAACGATGCTGCACCATGAGATTGGAATACTTCACCTATTTTTTCTTGGGGGTTTGTGGTGGTTGTAGCGCAACCATAAAGAAAGAAAACCAAGAAAAAACAGAGTCTACTCATCCAAGATTTCCTTTCCCTTTTTAATCTGTTTTTTGATGATTTTAATGCTATCGTGGATGGCTTCACGCTTGATGAGATCACTCTCCTCTTTGAGCTCTTTTTTAAGCGTAATACGTCTGAGTTTGAGTTTTTGAAGTAGCTCTTTAATCGTCTTTTTTTTTGTACTCTCTTCCTCGGGCATTGAAATACCAAACAACTCTTTGACTGTGTGAATAAATTTTAAACCGTTCATGAAGTGCTCCTTTGATCGGTTGAATGCGTTATATCGGTGACTTCGGCTTCATTTAAGATCAACGCTTCTCGTCCTTCGCTTGATTGTGTATCGGCATGGATGAAAAGGGTATGTGCAACTTTTGTCAGTTCCGACACAATCGTGTACGCGTATGTCGTATCGTTCATGAGTGACGTTGCCATGGTGTAGGTAATTTTATTGGTACGAATGAGATTGTCGAGTGATTTATTGGCAGCAATGTCATATTTTTGAGCGTCAAGTTGAAGCTTACTGAGGAGTAAAATGGCAATATCTTCTTCCGTAGTGTTGATAATAAGCTGCATATTGCGCAGATGTTTGATCAGGTTTTTACGAATATGGTTGTATTCACTTCGGATGTACTCATTGTCTGATTCTAGATAGTAAAGCATGTTTTTTTGCATATGTTTAGAGGCTTTAAAGGCGTCAACCATACCCAGCGTTGCATTTTTTATGGGAATAAGCTGTCGGATGCTTTCATCTGAAAACTTGCCTTGCGCCAAAATAGCAAAGTTGATAATCTTCCCATAAATCTCTTTAATGCGTAATTCGTAATACTCATCCATATTGACGTGCATGGCTTTATTACGCCGTTTTAAAATATCATCGACCTCCATCCCAGAGGCAATATCTTCTTTGGTAACACTAATTCCTTGTGCAATAATGTCAAAAATATTGTTATAAAGATGCTTCGTTTCTTTAAGAAGAATCGCTTGTGCCGTATCGGGAAAATCAAGCGCTACATCGTTAATAAACTGAACATCGTCTCTCTCTTTTTCCGCCACTTTTTTAGGTTTAAACAGATGGTCTAAAAGGGCAACGAGTCCATGGACTAAGGGAGCAAATAGAAGTACGCAAATGAGGTTAAAGTAGGTGTGATACAATGCGAGTTTGAGCGTATATTCATTTTCGGCAATACCTAAAAAGGGTGCAGTAAAGTCGATGAAACGGATAAATTGGGGTACAAACCAAATCAGTAAAAAGCCTGTAAGGCTGTTCATTAAAAAATGTGCACCTGCTAGTTTTTTACCTTCAAAGCTTGCCCCAAATGCTCCAATGATGGCGGTAATGGTTGTCCCAATATTGGCACCAATGGTCAAGGCGATGGCATTTTCATAAGTGATCTGAGAAGCGGAAAGTGCCGTGAGAATCAAGACTAACGAGGCGTGCGAAGATTGCATAATGATGGTCATACCTGCACCGATGAGCGCAAAAATAATCAGTCCTGTAAACCCATCAGCAGAGTATTGTGTCAGGTCAATCGTCGCTTTAAAGGCGTCAAAACCCTCTTTCATATACGCAATACCTAAAAAAGAAAAACCAAGCCCCGCAAGAGCGTAACCAATGCCTTTGAGCCGTTTGCTCTCTTGAAAAATGAGCAGTGTACCAAAAACAAGCATCGGGAGTGCATAGGTCGCAATGCTGATTTTAAGCCCCAGTCCTGCGATCAACCAAGCGCCCGTGGTCGTACCAATATTGCCGCCTAGAATGATACCAATACCTTGTGCCACACTAATCAGCCCTGCGCTGATAAAAGAGATGGCAATAACAGCGGCTAATCCACTGGATTGCATCAGTGTCGTAATCACCGCACCAAAGAGAATACTTCGGTAAAGGTTATGCGTAATTTTTTTGAGAAATTGATCAAGAAGTCCACCCACAAAGAAACGAAATCCCTCTTCGAGGCTTTGCATCCCGAGTAAAAAGATCGCAACGCCTGCGGCAATATGAAGAATATTGGTGCTTTGAAAAAATGCATAGGAGAGCGATAAAATGACGACAATAAGGAGCAGTCGTTTCAAGGTATTCCTTTACATGTAAAGAATTTGAATGGCAAATTATTGTACACTTTTTTATAAAAAAAAAGAAAAAAAAGGACTTCAAATGCCACTATTGGATAGTTTTTGTGTAGATCATGTCAAAATGCCAGCCCCTGCGGTCAGAGTTGCCAAAACAATGAAAACACCTCATGGTGATGAGCTCACCGTATTTGATCTTCGGTTTTGCAAACCGAACCAAGCTATTTTGCCAGAAAGGGGTATTCATACACTGGAGCATCTTTTTGCTGGTTTTATGCGCAATCATCTTAATGGAAAGGGTGTTGAGATTATTGATATTTCACCGATGGGATGCCGTACAGGCTTTTACATGAGCTTGATTGGTACACCTGAACCTTCGCGCGTAGTTGATGCATGGAAAGCCTCTATGAATGACATTTTACATGTAAAGAGTGAATTTAACGAAATCGATAGTTGATGATATTGTGGAGAAGGGTGGATTTTGCTTCAGCAGATTGCAACTCCCGTTAATAAAATAAAAAAATGAATAATGAAGTACAAA
>JAVHRG010000345.1:0-7631 GCA_036171535.1 Sulfurospirillum sp.
CTGAGTTCTCCGTTAACACCTTCATTGATCACCGTTACATGTAAAAGATCGACCAGAACAGAGGGATAGCTTTTATCTCTCGGCGCACCATAGCCAAAGGTTAAACTATCGCCAAAAGCGAGCACTTTGGTATCCAGTGGCAAAGAGAGACTTTGCACATCGACCTCTTGTCTACTTTTGTAGTAGTTGATGCCAATGATGATAAGAATGATAAGAATGATATTGCGTAAGTTAAATAGTCCCATAAACCCATTGTACTTAAAATATCGCTGTTTTTAGCAAAGAGGCGATACAATGGCACACATTTTTTAAGAGAGAGATTACGGAATGAAGCAAGAACGCATTGATTTAATTGGTATTGTATTTTTACTCATCGCCATGCTGACATGGGCGAGTTCATTTATAGCCTTTAAAGCTGCTTTAGACCCACTTGGACCTATGAGTTTAATGTTTGGTCGTATGCTGATTGCAAGCCTCTGTTTTGTCTATTTTATCAAAGGGTTTCGCACACTTGAATTTACCAAAAAAGATATCAAATACATTCTTCTACTCACGTTTTTTGAACCCTGTCTTTACTTCGTTTTTGAAGCCAAAGCACTGCAACTGACCACCGCTTCACAAGCAGGTATGATTACGTCCATGATGCCTCTTATGACGGCGATTGCCGCGAGTTTTGTACTCAAAGAGTACCTGAGTAAACGTGTGGTGATAGGCTCTGCTTTAGCCGTTGCGGGTGCTGTTTGGCTCAGCCTTGGGGCACAAAGCAGTGAGCATGCCAGTAACCCACTTTTAGGAAACTTCTTAGAATTTTGTGCGATGGTCTGTGGAACATGGTACGCCATCTCGGTGCGCTATTTGAGTCAACGATTCTCTGCCCTCTTTTTAACCGCAATGCAAGCCTTTGTGGGAACCCTCTTCTTCTTCCCCTTAGCCGTATGGGAGACATGGAGCGTACCGATCAACCTCACATGGGATGCCTTTGGCTGGATCTGTTACCTTGGCATTGTGGTAACGCTTGGAGGATATGGCATGTTTAACCTAGCGTTGAGCCGTATCGAAGTCTCACGCGCCTCGGTCTTTGTCAATCTCATCCCCGTTTTTACGGTTCTTCTAGCGTATATTTTCTTAGGCGAAGTGTTAAGCGAAACAGAAATGATGGCAAGCTTTGTCATTTTCGGAGGTATTATCGTCTCTCAACTCCCACGCTTTCGTGCAAAAGAGAAACTTCTCTAGACGTTACATGTAAAAGCCTAGAGAGTGTTTTTACGAACCTAAAACTGTTTCTAAAACAATTTCAATCAATAAAACTCCTGCAATCAGTGCGAGAATAACCGCTAAAAGTTGAGACTTTCTCATCGAGATGTGAGCGCTAATTTGATAGCCAATCCTGCAAAGATAGTACCTGCCATGCGGTTTAAGATTTTCTCACCATTTTTGGTTTTGCTAAACCAATTTCCCACGCGCCCTGCCAAAAGTGAAACCAGCGTAAAAACGACAAAGGCACAAAGCATAAACAGTGCACCAAGCGTGAAGATTTGCCCTGTCACATTGCCGAGTTCTGGGTTGGTAAACTGTGGTAAGAAAGCTAAGAAAAAGATAGAAACTTTGGGGTTGGTGATATTCATAAAAATGCCGCGTTTGTAAAGTGCTTTCAGGCTTAGCGGGCTTTTGTCAGACTCTAATTTACTCTTACTGGCATCTTTAAACGCCATAAAGGCAAGGTATAAAAGGTACGCTGCACCTACAAATTTGAGAAGGCTAAAGGCAAGAATAGACGTTTGAAAAATAACAGCAACACCCAATGCTACAGCAGTCGTATGAAAAACGAGCCCACTGCAAAGCCCCAGTGCGATTACGATGCCAGAACGGCTTCCTTTGGTCATCGACTGTGTTAAGACAAAAAGTATATCAGGACCAGGGGCAAGTGCTAAAAGCGTTGAAGCACTCACAAACATCACAATCGTTTGAAAATCGAGCATCACACTCTCCTTTTACATGTAAAAATAAAAGTGTATGATACCGCCAAATGCCTTAGACGATACTCCCAACTATTTTAGGGAAAAACTATTGACTATTTCGATGTATAATAAAACATAAATGACAAAGGAGCACACATGGATGAGACGCATTCCTACTCTTTGATTGAAGAGATTTGGCATAGTACGATACATGGCATTGGGTTGCTACTAAGTGTAAGCGCCTTAAGCATTATGTGTGTATTCGCTGCCCAAAGTGGCGATGGTGCAAAAATTGCGAGTGCGCTTGTCTTTGGACTTTCTTTAATAGTCATGTACGGTGCTTCCACGCTCTATCATGCTATTTGCAGTCCTAAGACAAAATCAATCTTGCAACAAATTGACCATTGTGCCATTTTTATCCTCATTGCAGGAACTTACACACCTATCTGTTTACTTGGAATTAAAGGCGACAAAGGATGGATACTTTTTGGTATTGCATGGAGTATCGCCGCACTGGGTGTAATCCTCAATATTTTTTTCGCACAGCGTTTTCGTCGCCCCTCAGTCATCCTCTATATACTCATGGGATGGATGGTCGTTGGTGCTGTTAAAACACTCGTCGCCAATCTTGACACCCTTACACTCTCCTTATTAGCAGCAGGCGGTCTTACATACACGGTGGGTGTTATTTTTTATGTGTGGCGAAAACTTTACCTTAACCACGCTATTTGGCATTTTTTTGTTTTAGGCGGAAGTGTGCTTCATTTTTTCGCAGTTTTATTCCTGATTATGGATTAATTGCAATTTTTTAGTAGATCTTTATCATATATCCCCTATAAAATAAGTAAAGATTTATCTTAAAGAAAGTCTCAAAAAAGGGGTGTGCGATGAATATCTATGAATACGCAATGAATGTCGAAAAAGATGGCGAGAGATACTACCGAGAGCTTGCATCTAAAACGGATAATGTAGGCGTAAAATCAATCCTCACGATGCTTGCAGATGAAGAAGCAAAACACTATGTTGTCTTTGACAAAATGAATAAAAATCAAGTGATACCGACACAACCTACTGTAGATATTTTTCAACACACACAAAATATCTTTCAAAAGATGCGAAAAGAGAATACCTCGCCTCGTTTTACACAAGATCAAATAGAGTTTTATAAAAGTGCTTTGCGCTCTGAAGACAGCAGTTACAAGTTTTATACGGAGAAAGCCTTGATGTTGGAAGATGGCGAACAAAAAAAAGCATTTTTACGCATTGCAGAAGAAGAGCGATCGCATCTTGTGCTTTTAGAAAACTTGGTCGAATATGTCAGTGCGCCTGAGAGTTGGGTAGAAAGTGCCGAATTCAATCACTTAAGCGAGAAATTCGTACAAAAAGCAACACTCTAACACCTTTACATGTAAAGCTTTCAAACCCGTCAAATTCGCGGGTTTTGAAAGCAACTTTTAGATCAATTTATCAAACCCAATCTCTTTCTTAAACTTTTCGATTCCCACTGAAATCACCAAACAAATTCCCAAAAGCACTGCAAAAATGAGCACTGGATATTTGAAGCTATAGATAAAATCAGGAAAATAATAGTAGTAAATAAAGGTGTGAAATAAGAAGATATTAAAGGAATGAATACCGACAAACTCAAAAGCTTTTTTTGCCATAGAAGAAAAAACAACCAGCTCTGTCGTCCAAAGAATCAGTAAGATCGCAAAGAAAGCATCGGTTCTGGTGCTGTCAAACAACCAGCCATTTTGTCTATACCATGCAACCGCTATGGTTAAAATGAGAAGTGTTATAAAGCGAGCTTTGCCTTGTTTATCAAGCCAAACCAAGAGTTTGACAAACCCATCTTTTTGCGAAAGATAGACACCCACCGCAAAGGGAAATATCCAGTCATTGACTAAAGGGATAGGCACAAACATAAGCCATGCACTAAACGCTAAGAAACTAAGAGGAAATTTTTTAATCAGTGTATAAACAAGAGGGAAAATAGCATACAGTACGAGAATAAGGCTCATAAACCACCATGTTGCGTTATAACCATAACCAACCCATGTAAACATATGAACACCAAGCATCTGAAGTAAAAAACCTTGAAATACATGCTCGCCGTAAACGCTAGAGAGCGATCTGTCCATAAACCATACACCAATGGGCACAAAAATAAGCGCTATCAGCCAATAGTTCATGTAAAGCTTGAGCATTCTACGTTTGTAAAAAGCACCCAGTTCAAGCCCCCTTTTTTTAACAGACTCTGACAAGCCGTAACCACTGAGTACCACATAAATGCCCACACACACTTTCGCTAAAAGCGCTGCTTGAAAAACGATCAAACCCATTTCGGGTTTCTCATAGAAAAGATGATGCCACAAAATCAGCATCAGCGCCATTCCTTTACTCGCATTGGTGATGGAGACATCAAACTTTTCTAAAACCATGCCCGCTCCTTTATTAGAGTTCTTGCAGAACTTTAAACACGTTTTTAAAGCAAAGCTTCAAAAACTACGTTAACACTGGGTTTTCTTCGGCAGAAAGCCCACGCACCTTTGGTGCTTTATTTGTTTTACAAAAAGTCTATTTTTGTATGTAATTTTTCTAAATTTTCCTCAATTGCATCGTCTTTGTACACCGCACTAATGAGAGAGTACATCGCAATATCGTAGCATGAAAGCAGTTGAATATTTTCTTCATTAATGCCCCCAATCGCACAAATAGGCACACTCAGCTGTTCTTTTGCCATTTTAAGGATTTCAGGCGCTACCATTTGAGCGTGAGGTTTAGTCGGTGAAGGAAAAAACGCACCAAAGGCAACGTAGTCTGCTCCAAGATTAGCGTATTTTTTGGCACGCTCTAGGTCACCATAGCACGAAACACCGATGATTTTATCTTCGCCTAGTAGTGCTCGCGCTTCTTCGTAACTGACATCATCCTCACCGACATGTAAACCATCGGCATTGATTCTATAGGCAATTTCCAAGCGATCATCGATGATAAAAACCGCTTCATACACATCGCACAAAGCTTGAAGTCTGATACACTGTTTTTCAGCTTCTTCATCACTGGCATATTTATCACGGTATTGGATGACTTTAACGCCCGATTTTAAAACGCGTTCAACTTGTTCAAGCATGCTCTCTGCTGGGGTTAGTGTTGCATCGGTAAGGACATAGAGTCCTCTGAGTTGTTCTTTGTCTAACATGGGTACTCTCTATTTTTTATCAAAGATTGTACAGACACAAAGCTTAAAATGCCCAAGTAGTGACACTTTGCCTAGGAAAAAGAAGGTAAACGTGTTACGACTTAAACTTACTTAGTTCATTATTGAGGTTTTGCGTCATTACATGTAAAGGCTTCGAAGCTTTAGAAATATTATTCTTCGTATACTATACAGGGATTTTCACTCAAGAGAATGACCCTTTTACACCCTATTTTTGTGCACGAAGCGATGGCATATTCTAGCAATTCCTTTTCAATAGCATGGTCACTGCCAGCTTCATCCACGATCACCGCTTCAAACATCGCTACCTTTTCCCCTGATACAACAGATGTATTGTAGAGGACTGGCAGCACGCCTACCATTTTTGCCTCGTGTATGGCAAGAAAGAGAGCGTGGGTATCGGTATTTTGAATCATCTCAGAGACGATTTTCGCCTGATTGTGCGCACTCTTCGGAAAAGTAGCATGAAGAAATTGGCATATATCGGGTATATCTTCACGTGTTGCGATCTTAAAGTCAGTCGAACTTGGCTTGTAAGCGGATTCGTACGCGATCAGGATTTTTTTACGCTCAATGCCCCAACTGTACCCACTCATCGCGCCACTTTTGGCAATGACTCGGTGACAGGGGATGAGATAGCCGATGTGATTTTTCCCGATGGCACTGGCAACGGCGCGCACGGCTTTAGGCTGTTCAATAAAATTGGCAATGTCTTGGTACGTTGTCACCGCCCCATTGGGAAAATTGAGAAGCGCTTTCCAGACGTTGATCTGAAGATTCGTTCCTTTCACCAAGAGATTGTATTTTTGATTGTTGATGAAAATATTTTCCAGATAGGTCTGCGCTTTGAGATCGTCATGGATCAGATTGGCATTTTCCCAAAGCTCTTTAAACCGTTTAAAAATTGCCTCTTTATTTTGGTCAATAAACCCTAAATAGCAAACTCCTTTGTCGGTATAAGCGATCAATGCTTCACCAAACGGCGTGATGCCAAAACCATACGTGATAATGACATCCCTACCTTTTTCACGCCACTCTTTGGGTGTCACACCGATCAAATTGACAAAAAGCTCGTGCAACCTGCTGACACTAGAGAGCCCCATGTCCAGCGTGCTGTCTAAAATAGACTTGGACTCTTTGATGTGCTCTTTAGCGTAATTGAGCGTCACCGAGTGTAAAAACTGTTTGGGTGTCACGCCCACATACTCTTTAAACACGCGGATAAAATGGTATTTGCTCATGCCGATACTGCTGGCAATCACATCGATGGAGGGCTGTTCTTTAAAGTGCGCATCAATGTATTTGATCGCTTTTTCAATCAGCTGATAATTGGTATGCAACACTTCCATCTCTCTCATCACACCCTCCTTCGTCATTTTTTTATAAGAGTTCTTACAGAACTCTTAATACGCCTTTAAAGCAAAGCTCTCAAGGCTACGTTAACACTGGGTTTTCCTCGGCGGAACGCCCGCGCACCCTTGGTGCTTTTCCTTCTTACAAAATAAGTTTTGCAAGAAGTCTATTTAATACGTCGCACTTTCGTACACGTGGAAGTTTTTCAAAAGTGCCACTAACTCTTTTTTTATCTTTACATGTAAAGATAAATCGTAAATATTTTTCAAAACATCGCAAATACGGTGCGCGATCAACTCAAACTCTTTTTCTCTCAGCCCCAGTGTCGTTAAAGCCGCAGAACCAATGCGAATACCTGAGGTTAATTTCGCACTTCTCGTATCGCCTGGAACACTGTTTTTATTCACGGTTATACCTGCATTTTCCAAAGCGGTGCTCGCCTCTTCGCCAGAATAATCTTTGTTTAGTAATGATACCAAAATCAGATGGTTATCGGTTCCACCACTGACCAAATCAAAGCCTCGCTCAAGCAAAACCTCGCTCAAAACGCTGGCATTTCGTTTGACCTGCTTGGCATACGCTTTCCACTCTGGCTTTAACACTTCACCAAACGCCACCGCTTTTGCAGCGATGACATGCAACAGTGGACCGCCTTGGATTCCGGGGAAAATGGCGGCATTGATCTTTTTTGCAAGCGCTTCATCGTTTGTCATAATGACACCACCCCTAGGACCGCGTAATGTTTTGTGCGTCGTAGAAGTGACGACATCGGCATAAGGAAAAGGACTCATATGTTCACCTGCAGCAACAAGTCCTGCAACGTGCGCGATGTCGGCAAATAAAATCGCTCCAACCGCGTCCGCAATTTCTCGAAACTTGGCAAAATCAATTTCACGCGCATACGCAGAAGCACCGCATACGATCATTTTAGGTTTAACAATCTTCGCGATCTCCAAAACCTTGGCATAATCAATATAACCATTCGCATCGACGTCATAGCTAAACGATTGATAATTTTTACCCGAAAAACTCACTTTCGCGCCGTGCGTTAAGTGACCACCTTGCTGTAAATCCATACCCAATAATTTATCGTTTGCATT
>JAVHRG010000346.1:0-7631 GCA_036171535.1 Sulfurospirillum sp.
CGTATGATAATGTGGTTACTTACCCAGAAGATGGAGTAGATGCTAAAACACTTTTACATAAACTCAATAATATCATTGAAGAGAACTGCAATATTACAACGGATTTATTTAAGTAGGCTTTTTAAGCCTACTTAACATCTAATTTTACTCGTTTCTTAAAGTATCAAGTACATTAATTTGTGTTGCTTTATGTGCGGGATAATATGAAGAAAGCGTTACGATAACGCTCGTGCCAATGACGATAAGTACAAAATCAAGCATTGAAAGATCTAGCGGCAATTTAGCGGTTCCATAGACATCTGCTGGTAAAGAGATGATATCAAACGAACCTAAGACAAAAAGTGCCACTCCTCCTAGGAGAATACCAAAAAGCATCCCCCCTCCTCCAATCACAAGACCTAAATAAAAGAAGGTATTTTTGATCTCTTTCTTATACGCACCCAAAGAGAGTAATAAGGCAATTTCTTTACGCCTATTCATAACCGTCATTAAAAGGGAACTAATAATATTTAAAGAAGCAATTAAGATGATAAGCATTAAAACGATAAACAAAGCTCTTTTTTCAAGCGCTAAAGCGGCAAAAAAGTTGCCATTCATCTGCCACCAACCCACAATACCTAGATCATCTGGGAGAACTTTGCGAATTTTTTCAATATCAACAAATGGTTCATCTGAGTAGATATGAATACCATCAAACTGCCCGACTTCGTACTGCATGACTTGCGCCAATGAATCGAGTGTCGTGTACATGTAAGCTTTATCATATGCCATCAAACCTGATCTAAAAGAGCCTTGATAGTTAAAACGTTTCATCTTAGGAATAAGGCTCATGCCACCAGGGTCATTTTTAGTAAAAATAAGTGTTGCTTTTTCATCGGGTGTAAAAAGATTCGTTTTTGCGATTTCACTACCTGTAATGAGGTCATATTTATCGAGTGTTTTACCTTTGATGGCTTCAGCAACAATCGCATTAATTTTGGCTTCTTGCTCAAAATTCACACCAAAAAGCATACCACCTTCTAAACGATTACCTTTTTTGATAATCACTTGTGTGGAAATATAAGGACTAAATTTTAGTTTTGGAAACTGCTCTTTTAGTGTATTTAGTTGTGTCTGATCAACAGGCGAAAAACTACGAGAATAGATCGATAGTGGATAATTCATGGTAAAGAGTTTTTTTTCAAACTCTTTATCAAAACCATTCATAATTGCCATTGCCACCATAAGGACAGTTAAACCAATGGCCACACCAAAAAAAGCAAGCAGAGAAATAACGGTAATAAATGGTTGTGACTTGTCAAAACGCAAATACTTTTTGACAAGATAGAGACTAAGATTTTTTTGCACCCTATTCCCTTACGCTAAAAGCCCTTTTTTGGGACCACTCTTACCACAACATTGTTTATATTTTTTACCACTTCCACATGGGCAAGGTTCATTGCGTGCAGCTTTTTTATCTTTATCATCTTCTTCATCTGCGTAAGGACTTTGATGTTGAAGGGTAGCATTGTCATTTGCCTCTTCCATTCTTCGGATCATCTCATCCATCGCACGTTTTTCTTCTTCTTCTTTGTTATCACGAAGTTGAACGATATGCAGTGTTTTAAAACACTCATACTTGATTTGTTCGACGAGTTCCATAAAAAGGTTATAACTCTCTTTTTTATACTCTGTCAAAGGATCTTTTTGATTATAGCCACGAAGACCAATACCTGTTTTCAAAATATCCATTTGGTATAGGTGAGCTCTCCATGTATTATCCAGTACTTGAAGGTATAAAATACGTTCAATTTCTTTACGTTGCGTCTCATCAACGACAGACATTTTTGCATCAAAACTCTCTTGAAGTTCTGCAATGATCTCATCTTTAAGTTTGGAAAACTCTAAATTTTGTAATTTCTGTACATCAAATGAGGCATTTAATTCATCTTGAAGCATGGATACAAGGTGTTCAATGTTATACTCTGATTCAGCAATTCCTTCGTAAATCTCAGCTTTATAAAGCAGGTTAGTAACAAAATCAACACGTATCTCTTTAATTCTTGTTTCAATATCAAAATTAGGATTCAAAAGATCATTTCTAAAGTTGTAAATTGCTTTACGTTGTTTGTTAGCAACATCGTCATACTCTAAAAGGTGTTTACGAGATTCAAAGTGAAGCGCTTCCACTTTTTTCTGTGCATTTTCAACAGCACGTGTCACCATTTTGGACTCAATATGTTCACCCTCTTCAATACCCAAACGCTCCATAATCGCTTTAATACGATCACTTCCAAAAATTCTTAAAAGATTATCCTCAAGACTTAAATAAAAACGACTTTTACCATTATCGCCTTGTCTACCTGAACGTCCACGAAGCTGGTTATCGATACGACGGCTTTCATGACGTTCAGTACCAATGATATAAAGGCCACCAAGGGCTTTAATTTCATCTTCAAGCTTGATATCAACACCACGACCTGCCATATTGGTTGCAATCGTTACAGCGCCTTTGACACCTGCATCTTTAATAATTTGAGCTTCTTTCTCATGGTTTTTAGCATTTAAAACAGAGTGTGGTACTTTCTCTTTCTTAAGAAGAGCATGAAGTAATTCACTTTTTTCAATGGAGGCAGTACCCACAAGAACGGGTTGACCTTTTTCATGGCATATTTTGATATCTTTAATAACCGCTTCAAACTTCTCACGTTCCGTTTTATAGATAAGATCATTCATATCATCTCTGCGCATTGGAACATTTGTAGGAATTGAAATAACATCAAGATTATAAATCTGCGCAAATTCCGTTGCTTCTGTTTGAGCCGTTCCTGTCATACCTGCTAGTTTGTTGTAATGTCTAAAATAATTTTGGAATGTAATGTCTGCAAGTGTTTGAGACTCTTCTTTAATCATAACGCCTTCTTTAGCTTCTAAAGCCTGGTGTAGCCCTTCACTAAAACGTCTTCCTTCACTTAAACGACCCGTAAACTCATCGACAATGATAATTTCACCTTCTCGCACGACATAATCAACATCGGCAACAAACAGATAGCGAGCTTTAAGTGCTTGATCAAGATGATGGGATAAAACGGCATTATCAAGGCTATAAAGGTTATCTACTCCAAAGAGTTTTTCAGCGTTACTAATACCATCTTCGGTCATCAAAACGGTTCTATTTTTCTCATCAACGGTAAAATCAGTTTCTTTTGTAAGTTGTTTTGCAACACCATCTGCAATTTTATAGCCATCTAATGTACGATTGGCTGGACCAGAAATAATTAAAGGTGTTCTTGCTTCATCAATAAGAATAGAGTCCACTTCATCTACAATAACAAAATTATGGGCACGTTGAACTTTTTCATCGACCGCGTAACGCATATTGTCACGTAAGTAATCAAAGCCAAACTCATTGTTCGTTCCATAAGTAATATCCGCATCATATTGTGCTTTACGTTTAGCATCATTATCCAGATCATTGGTGACAATACCAACACTCAAATCTAAGAAATTATAGATACGTGACATATCAGCAGCATCTCTTTTAGCGAGGTAGTCATTGACGGTCACAACATGCACTCCGTTACCAGACATTGCATTTAAAACGACAGGAAGCGTTGCCACAAGGGTTTTTCCCTCACCTGTTTTCATCTCTGCAATATTACCACCATGAAGGACTAAACCACCGATCATTTGAACGTCAAAATGACGCATTCCTGTAGTACGTTTACTGGCTTCTCTTGTAATAGCAAAAACATCATTTAAAATAGTATTGAGTGTTTTTGTACCTGCTCTAACATCAGCTTTCAAGGCATTAAAGGCATCTTTTAGGGCTTCATCACTCAATTTTTCATATGCTGGCTCTAAGGCATTGATCTTTATAACGCGCTCTTGAAGCTCTTTAATCACGCGATCGTTTTTAGTGCCAAAAATTTTACGAACAATATTACTCAATAGCATCTGATTCCACCTCTATTTTCATTACTTTTATACAGTTATCTTTTCTTAAAACGTGGGATTTTATCATACTTTTACTATCTATTTGATAAAACTCCATATCTTATTATCGTTACAAGGAGTATTTTATGCGATTTTCTTGGATGTTTCTCTGTTTGACAACACTCCTTTTTGCCAAAATTGACCACTTTAAAACCATTCAGAGTGATTTTACACAAAAAGTGACCAACGATCAAAATAAAACAATTGCCTATGAAGGAATGTTTTACGCTACCAATGACAAAAAAGCACTTTGGATTTACGAAAAACCTGTGGCAAAAAAGATTTACTTTAACAATACACATGTTTTGATTATAGAACCAGAATTGGAACAAGCTATTATTACAACGCTTGAGAACACTCCCAATATTGCACAATTACTACAAGATGCTAAAGAGATTGCGCCTAATAAGTATGTAACAAAATTTATGGAAACAACGTATACGATCTTTGCTCATAAAGATAGTATTGACAAGGTTGTCTATCGTGATAAGTTGGATAATGCTGTTGAAATTAATTTTTCAAACCAAACAACGAATCTTTTTTTAGATGAAGAGCTGTTCCGTGCGGAAATCCCTAGAGGATATGATGTCGTACGTGAATAATTGCCTTATCAAAATTTCCAAAATAAACGATTTAAATCTTTACATGTAAAGATTTAAATCGCATCAAAAGCTGCCGGTTTTCCAAAGAAATAACCCTGAAAATAGTGACATCCCATCTCTTTAAGCATTTCGAACTGCTCTTTTGTTTCCACACCTTCCGCGATAACTTCCATGTTAAAATTTTTGCCAATGGAAATAATCGTTTCAACAATCAAAGCATCACTCCTATTGAGTATAAAATCTCGTATAAAAGATTGATCAATTTTTAGCTCATCAACGTCCAAATGCTTCAAATACTGTAAACTGGAATATCCTGTTCCAAAATCATCGACGGACAAAGAGATGCCTAATGTTTTTAGCTCATGAATCTTGGCTAATGCTTTATCGCTATCCCTAATTAAAAGACTTTCAGTAAGCTCCAAACGAATCAATGATGGATTTATCTGAGTCAATTCTAATGTATTACGAACAATCTCAACAAAATCTTCACGCTCAAACTGCTTTGCGCTCACATTTATAGAGACACGCCATGCTGATTTTTTGGCATCATTTTGCCAATATTTTACTTGTGACATAGCCTCTTTTAGAACCCAGTCACCTAAAGGGATAATCAAACCAGATTCTTCACATAAAGGAATGAACCGCATTGGAGGAATTAATTCTCCATTGTCTTTTTTGAGACGTATCAGTGCTTCGACTCCTATGACATTTGCATTTATATCAACTTGCGGTTGATAAAATAGAACAAATTGTCCAGAGTCAATTGCATCTCGAAGGTGTTGCAACATAGAAGATTTTTCTTCCATTATTTTTTGAATATGTGGATCAAAAAAACGAATTGTGTTACGGCCATCCGTTTTTGCAGTGTACATCGCGCTGTCAGCATGGCTTAATAACGTTGCGGCATCATCTGTACCATCAAAGAGCCCAATACCAATACTCACGGTAATATAAAAAAGATGTGTATCAATCAAAAAAGGTTCTTTGGTTGCCAGTAAAATTTGCATTGCACAATGTTCTGCTATTTTGGCAGCTTCTTCGATGCTATTTGCAAGATTTGGCAACAAAAGTGCAAATTCATCACCTCCAAACCGTGCAACAATATCGCCTTCTTTTGTAAAATTTTCAAGTCTGCGCGCCATCATTATCAACAATTTATCACCGGCAGTATGCCCTTTAAGGTCATTAATAGATTTGAAATTATCCAGATCCATAAAAAGTAATGCGCCATAAATATTTTTACGTTTGTTAGCATTAATGCAGAGCCTTATCTGTTCTGTTAACATTATTTTATTGGCAAGATTCGTCAAAGGATCATAATACGAAAGTTTTAAAATGCTCTCTTTTTGTATGAAAGAATTAATCGCAAACCCAATATCTCCCGCTAACTCTTCTATCATCGTACGTTCTTCAACACTAAAGCCCTCAGGCATGGTTGTGCAAATACTCATAACCCCTAATAATTTTGGTGCAAACTTGTCACTTTGAAGGACCGTAACATAGGCTTCGCTTACATGGTAACGCGATATTATCAACTGACAATTATGCGGTAAATTCTCACTCTTTGGTGTAATAATACAACATCCCCCCTGTGTAAAAATATCTTTTTCTATTGAATTGATTTCATATTCTTCATCAAAACCAAAAGACTCTTTTACATGTAAAGCTCCATTCTCATATAATGAAATCTTAACATGAGCAAAGGATTCATTTTCAAAAAGACATTTTGCCGTTTCATACAGTAATTCATCTAATGTTTGAGTGGTAATTAAAATTTGATTGCTATCTGCAACAGTACGAAGAACGGTATAAAGGTGTTTTTGTTGCACATACGCTTTTTCAAGCTCCATGCTCTTTTGAGTAAGCATCTTAGTGCGCTGCAACACTAATGTTTCAAGTTCTTTTTTCTGTTTAACATCGCGTCTTGTTAACTCTTTAATAGCCATATACATTAAAACCAATAAACTAATCATCACCATTGAGCTAAAGATAGTCTCTTTCCAAAAAAGTCCTAATACTTCAGTAAATAAAGTCTTTTTAGGAATTTTAATACTGGTTAATCCTCGTACTTGACCCAATTTATAGCCATATGCATTATCATAACGCTTTGCGATATAAGGTAAAACTTCGCTTTTTTCTCCATGGCAAACCAAACAATATGCCTGAATACGCAAAGGAGAAGCAAAAAAGAAAAACTCTTTTTGACCATCATGGATAAGTTCAATTGTCTCATTTTTATCGGGGTTTTGATTGAAATACGTAATTGCTTTAGCCTCAATATCATCGGCTTGATTTACAGGATTACGGGGACGATCTGAAACATTATGAATGGTAATTCCTTGCGTAGAACGCTTCAAAAACTCATCACTAATATGTGTTGAAGCATGAGCGGGAAGGAAGCCTATTGTTGAGTCGTTCAGATCGATGCCACTCTCTAAAAATTGCTGATGATAGACTAAACGCATGGCCATAAAGTAATCATGAAGTGTTTTAGCTTTAGAATATGCACGAATTTTTGCCAAATCTTCGGCTTGCTGATATAAATAACTGATGACAAAAGCATTGGCACATACAACCAAAAGAGTAACAATCCAAAAGAGGCGTTTAGTTAAGTTAAGATGTCTCACGTAGCGGCTCCTTTTTTAATATTCAGAGGCTCTGAAAGATTGTAATCAATTGTAACTTAGAAGGGTGTTATAAAGATTTTGAAATACTTTTTAAAAATAAATATCCAATCAATCCAGAGACAAAAGAGCCCAATAAAATTGCTAATTTATCAGAATAGTTAAACAAATTCGTATCATTATAGGCTAAGGTATTGATAAAAAGGCTTGGTCGTTTCTGTGAACACGAAAATCCATAAAATCTGTTTAATCGGGTGAGTTTATGATCATGGCTTTGATAAAACCCAGCTTGTTTACTTCATTGATATCGGTCGGGGGTTCTCCCAGTGCGAGCTGGGGTTGATGCGATGGGTTTGCGATCGGTCAAACGTGTATTTTCTTATGTCGAACTCATGTTGATTAATTCACTCAACTGCTCAAAACAAATTTT
>JAVHRG010000347.1:0-1474 GCA_036171535.1 Sulfurospirillum sp.
TACAGAAAAAGAGTTCCAAATTAATGCTAAAGACTTCTTGTTTGAGAGTGGTGTTATGATGGGCGAAGATGTGGTTAACTTAATCACTGGCAAACCATTTAAAGTCCAAACATTAGATGAGAGTAAAATCACTGAAGAGGCAACACGTTCTTGGTATAAAGACAATGCTGCATACCATCCATATGAGGGTCGTCAAGAGCCTAACTATACTGGCTTTAAAGATGCTCAAACTATCAATGATAAAGGCGAACTTGCTGCAACGAAAGTTATTGATGAAAATGGTAAATATACGTGGGTTAAAGCTCCTCGTTATGATGGTAAACCACTTCAAGTTGGTCCATTAGCAAATATCGTTATTAACTATGCTCTTGGCAACAAACGTGTTAAAGTCGTTGTTGATAAATTCTTGAAAGATACAGGGCTTCCTATCACAGCAGTTGCATCAACATTAGGTCGTACAGCATGTCGTATGATCGAAGCTAAAGTTGTAGCTGATAATGGTATGGAAGCATTTACGTCATTGATTCAAAACCTTAAAGTCGATGATGCTACCTGTGCAAGTTACAAAATTGATAAAAACAAAGAGTACAAAGGTCGCTACATTGGACATGTTCCTCGTGGTGTTCTTAGTCACTGGGTAAAAATCAAAAATGGTGTGATCGAAAACTACCAAGCTGTTGTTCCAACGACTTGGAATGCAAGTCCAAAAGATGCCAAAGGTGTTAGAGGATCGTATGAAGAGTCTTTAATTGGCTTGAAGATCACTGATCTTTCTCAACCGCTTGAAATTGTAAGAATCATCCACTCTTATGATCCATGTCTTGCATGTGCTGTACATGTCATGGATACTAAAGGGAATGAGATGAGCAGTTATAAGGTCAATGTTAACGGCGCGTCTTGCTAAAAGCGAAAGGGAGTCTAACAATGAAAAGAGATATAGAATTTGAGTTCTCAGCAGGGCTTCGTTGGACGCACTGGCTAAGAGCAATTGCTATTTTTGTATTAACGGTGACAGGGTTTTATTTAGCCTATGTATTCATCGCTCCTGAAGCATCAGATGAGCCTATCCTCTTCTTAAATGCAAAATTCAGAATGTGGCATGAAATTGCAGGGTTTTTACTGATTGCAATTACAATTTATAAAACGTACCTTTTTTGCCTTGATCGTATCAGTTCAAAAGAGAGAGTATCGTTTTTGGATTTTGTGAGTCCAAAGGTATGGTTTCAACAGCTGAAATATTACCTTTTTATGGGTGAACACCCTCATTTGAGAGGTGTCTATAATCCGTTGCAATTTGTCGCTTACGTTGGACTGTATGCAATGATTTTTATCATTAGCTTAACAGGTCTAATTTTGTATGTCAATTGTTATCAAGGTGGCGGTATTGGTCTATTTTTATATGACTATATGCGTCCAATCGAAGCAATGATGGGGGGACTCGCTATGGTAAGAGAGATCCACCACATCGTTATGT
>JAVHRG010000348.1:0-7543 GCA_036171535.1 Sulfurospirillum sp.
GATCTAAGTAGTATCTTTCTTCAAGTTGATTTTTGAGCTCTTTGGTAAGATTTTTCATCTCATCAAACGAGTTAATATACTTTTGATATAACCATTGATAAATTTGTTTCGCTCTAAAAGAGGGTTTTATAACTTCTGACAACTCTTCTTTAGATAGGTCGAATATATTTTGTTTTTCCATAATACCTCAAATTTTCATATTTTTTTCTACATGTAATGTAATCAACTCTTTTGCTTGAGAATGATTTTGTGTAAAATCACTATGTGCATTTTCATCACAATAATTCGTTACGACGAAAAGACCTGAACACGGAATATGGAAGTAATTGGCAACACTAATGATAGAAAAAAATTCCATATTCTCTAGTCCAATATTTTTTTCGATCATTTTATTTGCTAATGTTGTATCAGTAGTAATATAATTGCTAGAATTTACAATAGGCGACGGATAAATTGTTCCACGTGAAACATAAATTTTTTCAACTTCAACGATACTTTTCAAAGGGCTATAGCACTGATTTTGTAAAAAACAAAGTTCAATATTTGCGGCACTATGGCTATAAACAAGATCAAAAGGTTGATGTTTTCCATAGCTTCCTGCTGTACCAACAAAAAACAAGAAGGCGGGCTTCTCTTCTATTATAAGTTTTGTTAGATTGATGGCACTTTCAATAAGACCAATACCGATTGGTTTGGCAAAATCAAATGTTTCATTTCTGCCAGCGCAAAGAATCATAATCGTACTGCAATTCCCTCATGTAAGAGGTAACGTTTAAGATCCATAATATCAATCTCTTTAAAGTGAAAAATAGAAGCAGCAAGTGCTGCATCAGCGCCATTTAAAAATGCATCTTTAATGTGTTCCATTGTCCCTGCCCCCCCACTAGCAATGACAGGAATATCGAGCATAGAACTCATTTGTGATGTAAGTGTAATATCATAACCATTTTTTGCACCATCGCAATCCATAGAGGTTAAAAGTATCTCCCCTGCACCTCTTTCTTGAGCTTCTTTTGCCCAAGAAAGTGCATCAAGACCAGTATCAATTCTTCCACCATTAATAAACACATGCCACGAATCACCAGTACGTTTTGCATCAATAGCTACAACGATGCACTGTGAACCAAAACGTTTGGATGATTCATCTATAAAGAGAGGATTTGCAATGGCCGGAGAGTTGATACTCACTTTATCACATCCTACATGTAAGAGGCTGTAAATATCATCCAGTGTTCGTATGCCACCACCGACGGTAAGAGGGATAAACACTTCTCGAGCGACCTTTTCAACAATGTCAACAATCGTACCTCTACCTTCATGACTGGCCGTAATATCTAAAAATGTGAGCTCATCCGCACCTTCTTCATTGTATCGTTTGGCAATTTCAACAGGATCACCTGCATCTTTAAGTCCAACAAAATTAACACCCTTAACCACACGTCCATTTTTGACATCCAGACAAGGAATAATACGTTTAGCAAAATGCTCCATAAGGCTCTCTTTTTAGATAAATATAAATTAAATGATAGCGCAAGAATTAAAAAAAACTTCTGAAAATTAAGGTTAAGTAAGCATATAACTCTTTTATAAGTAAAGATTAGCTACAATCAATGAAAGTTTAAAAAATAGGGTACAAATTGATAGAGGCAAAAAAGAAATTTGGCCAAAATTTTTTAAAAGATACGACAGTAGTTAGTAAAATCATCCAATCGATGCCCCGAAATGAGCGAAAGCTTGTTGAAATTGGGCCTGGCTTAGGTGATTTGACGCAAGAGCTATTAAAGGTGAAAGCCTTAGTAGCATATGAAGTCGATGAAGACTTGTGCGTTTATTTGAGAAAAAAATATACGACGAATATCGATGAGGGGAAGCTAACATTAGTGCAAACTGATGTTTTAAAGCAATTTGAAAAAGGATCTCTTTGTGAAGAGCCTTATGATTTAGTTGCAAATTTACCCTATTACATCGCTACGACCATTATTTTGGAAGCCTTGGAAGATCCAAATTGTAAATCAATGACGGTCATGATCCAAAAAGAGGTAGCAGAAAAATTTGCTGCGCTTCCAAAAACAAAAGAGTTTACCTCTTTAGCGATTTTGGCACAAAGTATTGGGACGGCTGCAATACTTTTTGATGTATCTCCAGAATCGTTTGAACCACAACCTAAAGTGGTGTCGTCTATTCTCAAAATTGACAAACAAAAAGAGTTTGTTGAAGGAAAATTCTCTGGCCTCTTTGAATCAGATGAACAGTTGCAAAAGTTTAAAAAATATTTGCGATGTTCATTTCAAAGTCCGAGAAAGACTTGGTTGAAAAATATCTCTTCTGAGTTTGAAAAAGCGTGTGTTGAAGAAGTGATGCACGATCAAAACCTTTCCGAAACAATCCGTCCTCACGAAATTAGCGTCTTGTCTCATCATCTACTATTTAAAACATTAAGGTTGAATGATGCAAGAAAACGAAGTAACGCAACAACAGAAGAATAGTCCTGACGCCCCTAACGAGGGTACTCAAAAATCTACAGAGAATCTAAAACAACCCCCTCATCCTAGCGTAAAAAAGCAGGTGAGTCCAAACACACAAAATGGTGTTGAAAAAGAGCCTACCGGCGAGGTAGGTGAGAAAAAACCACGCAACAACCGAAGACGAAAGAGCAATAAATCTCCAGCTGCTTCAATTGAAGGTAATGAGCCTTGGCAACGAGATATGAAAAAAGCTATTGATGCCAATCAAAAAATGCACAAAGATAGGCTTAATCGTTCTAGCTTAATAGACCAAACATCCAAAGGGAAGATTAAAATTACACCACTTGGTGGATTGGGAGAAATTGGAGGTAATATTTGTGTTTTTGAGACAGAAACCTCTGCAATCGTTCTTGATGTTGGGATGAGTTTTCCAAGTGAAGATATGCACGGTGTGGACATTTTGGTTCCTGATTTTAGTTATTTACGACAAATTAAGAAAAAAATAGCTGGAATTATTATTTCACATGCACATGAAGATCATATTGGCGCTGTTTCGTACCTCTTTAAAGAGATGCAATTTCCACTGTATGCTACCCCTCTTCCTCTTGGAATGCTCGCCAATAAATTCGATGAGCATGGATTAAAGGCACATAAAAAGTATTTTAGACCCGTCGAAAAACGTAAAATCTATAAAATTGGTGAATTTGAAGTCGAATGGATTCATATTACACACTCAATCATTGATGCCTCTTCCCTTGCCATTACAACTGAAGCTGGAACGATTATCCATACCGGTGATTTTAAAATCGATCATACTCCTATCGATGGTTTTGTAACGGATCTTAACCGTTTCGCCGCGTATGGTGAAAAAGGGGTTTTGTGTTTGATGAGTGATAGCACCAACTCTTACAAAGAGGGGATTACACGCAGTGAAAGTACTGTTGGGAAGACATTTGACTCTATTTTTGCTAAAGCAAAAGGTCGTGTCATTATGTCAACCTTCTCTTCAAATATTCACAGAGTCTATCAAGCGATTGATTATGGGTTAAAGTATGGCAGAAAAGTCTCTGTTATTGGACGTTCTATGGAGCGAAATCTTTTTACCGCTATTGAACTTGGTTATATACAACTCGATAAAAGTATCTTTATCGATCCCCATGAGGTTAATAAATACCCTGATAAAGATGTTTTGATTGTAACAACTGGTAGTCAAGGTGAAACCATGAGTGCTCTTTATCGAATGGCCACCGATGAACATCGACATGTTAAAATTAAGCCTACCGATCAGATTATTATTTCTGCAAAAGCAATTCCTGGAAATGAAGGTAGTGTTTCTAAGGTACTTAATTTCTTACTCAAAAGTGGTGCGAACGTAGCATACCAAGACTTTAGTGAAATTCATGTGAGCGGACATGCCGCACAAGAAGAACAAAAACTTATTTTACGTTTAGTAAAACCACGCTTTTTCTTGCCGGTGCATGGCGAATATAATCACATAACAAAGCATAAAGAGACAGCAATGCAATGTGGCATTCCTGAACGCAATATCGTACTGATGAGTGATGGTGATCAAATTGAAGTATGTGCAAAATATATGAAAAAAATAAAAACTGTTAAAACAGGTAAAGTCTTTATTGATAATCAGATCAATGAACAAATTGCTGATGATGTTGTTATTGATCGACAAAAGTTAGCAGATTCTGGTTTAGTTATGTTAGTGATTCAGATTGCAAAGGGAGATCATAGACTGATTGCTAAACCAAAAATTATTAGTTATGGATTAGTGCCCGACAAAGATGATAAAGCTTTTTCAATAGAGATGGAAGGCGTTATTGATCAATTTATTGTGAATGCTAAAGCAGAGCTACTTGATAATGCAAGAGCCCTAGAAAATGAAGTAAGACAGGTAGTACGCAAGCATATTTATAGACAAATGAAAAAATACCCAACGATCGTACCAACGATCTTTATGATGTAGGAAATGGTATGGAAGATTTTAAAGCCATAGCCAAAGAAGTACTAGAACTTGAAGCAAAAGAGTTGCTAAATGCTGCTGGGATGATTGGCGATGAGATGGGTGCGGCAACAAACTTGATTGCTAACATCAAAGGTAAATTGATTGTGACAGGTGTGGGGAAAAGTGGACTCATTGGTGCAAAAATTGCTGCGACACTTGCAAGTACAGGTACCAGTAGTTTTTTCTTGCATCCAACAGAAGCGATGCATGGTGATCTCGGTATGGTTGGCAAAGATGATGCCGTGCTTGCCATTAGCTATAGTGGAGAGAGTGAAGAGCTGATTAAAATATTGCCGCACATTAAACGTTTTGATATCCCACTTATTGGTATGGCACGGTCTAAAGAATCCTCTTTAGGGCATTATAGCGACATCTTTTTACCATTATATATAGAAAAAGAAGCATGCCCATTGGATGCTGCACCAACCTGTTCCACAACACTCACATTAGCTCTTGGTGATGCGTTAGCTGTTTGTTTAATGAAAAAGAAAAATTTTCAAAAAGAGGATTTTGCTTCATTTCATCCCGGTGGAAGTTTAGGTAAGCGGTTGTTTGTAAAAGTTAAAGATTTGATGCTTACGCAAGAGCTTCCAATTGTACAAGAAACCACCCAGTTGAGAGAAGCCATCATTAAGATGAGTGAGGGTAGACTTGGAAATGTACTCATTACCAATAAAAACAATCAATTAACGGCGGTTTTAAGTGATGGTGATTTGCGTCGTGCTCTAATGCGGAGTGATTTTAGCATGGATGCAACTGCATATTCATATGCAACAAAAAATCCTAAAAAACTTGACGATGAAACACTTTTAGCCAGTGATGCGTTAGCGTTTATCGAAAAGTATAAAATACAGCTTGTAGCTATTACCGATAAAATGGGGGTAGTGAAAGGCGTTTTACATATCCATGATTTAGTGGAAGCAGGAATAAAATAAATGGAATTAATGAGACTCAATAAAATGATTTCGCATAACACACACTTTTCAAGGCGTGAAGCGGATGAACTTATCAAAGCAGGACATGTGAAGATTGACGGTCAAGTCGTACAAGATCTTTCTACACAAGTAAGTTTTAAAAATAAAATCGAACTCAATGGTAAAGCACTTTTTGAAAAGCATGGGTATTCTGTTATTATATATCACAAACAAAAGGGTGAGTTAGTGAGCAAAAAAGATGACCGTGGTCGTAGAACAATCTATGATACATTGCCTTCTCAATTTGGGCATTATTTAAGTGTAGGAAGACTGGATTTTGCCAGTGAAGGGCTTTTACTTCTGTGCGATTCACCTTCCGTTGTTTCTGCTTTAATGCACGGTGATTTAGAGCGTGTTTATTACGTTAAAATTAACGGAATGATAACGCCAGCTATGGAAAAAGCGATGCAAGAAGGTCTTTCCCTCGAAAATGCACGTAAAGGTGGGCATTCCCACAGTGAGATTCGCTCAATGGATTTTGCACCATTTGTTTCGTATCGTATTATCAAAAATAACCCAACATTTTCTACAATTAAAGTGACGATCAATGAAGGCAAGAACAGAGAGCTAAGACGTTTCTTTGGTTACTTCGATGTGGATGTCGTTGACCTCAAACGCGTGAGTTATGGTAAGGTTGATTTAGGAATGCTACGACCTGGTAAACACCGTTATTTTGATGGCGGTGAATATACCGCATTGAGAGATTATCTTGAGTATATCAAAAGAGATGGCAACAAAATTCCAGTAGTTGAAGAGGACGATGAGGACGATGAGGACGATGATCAATAACTTCGCCCTCTTCTTTCGTCCTAAAGTGATTGAGGAGTTATCTGGGCAAAAGCACCTTAGCAGTCAAAGTAGCCCTTTTTGCAAGCTTTTAAAGAGTGGCTCTATGAGCCATTCCCTCTTCTTTGGACCTGCGGGTGTTGGAAAAACAACGTTAGCGCGTATTGTCGCTAACGAGTTACAACTTCCTTTTTACGAGTTAGATGCAACCAGTGTTAAGGTGGATGAGATTCGCAAGATTCTTTCACAGCATCGAGGCTCTCTTCAAAAGCCGTTAATTTTTATTGATGAAATTCACCGTCTTTCTAAAACCCAACAAGAAGTTCTTTTGCTTCCAATGGAAAACCATGAAGCGATTATCATTGGTGCCTCAACGGAAAACCCCTACTTTGTCCTTAGTTCTGGCATACGTTCTCGCATGATGCTCTTTGAATTTTATCCACTTGAATACGAAGACCTGAAAGCCATTATTGAACGCGTACGCGAAAAGGTTGCGTTTGAGATTGATGAAGAGGCCATAGCGTATTTGATTAGCTCAAGTGCTGGCGATAGTAGAGCACTCTTAAATTTGCTTGAATTTTCACTTAAAGTAGATTTACATGTAACGCTTGAAACCCTCAAAAATTTGCGTCCCAGTGCCTTAAAAGATGGCGTTAGTTCGGATAATACACATTACAATTTGATTAGTGCTATGATTAAAAGCGTGAGAGGCTCAGACGTGGACGCAGCACTCTATTATCTCGCACGTCTCATTGATGGTGGAGAGAGCCCAGATTTCATCGCTAGAAGGCTCGTAATCCTTGCGAGCGAAGATATTGGCAATGCTAACCCTAATGCGCTTAATTTGGCTTCTAGCACGCTTATGAGCGTGAGTAAAATTGGTTATCCTGAAGCGCGCATTATTTTATCGCAATGTTTGATTTATCTTGCATGCAGTCCCAAGTCTAATAGTGCCTATTTGGCAATTAATAATGCGTTAGCGTATGTTAAAAACGAAAAAGCGCTTAAAGTGCCTACCCATCTAAAAAGCCCTTCCCCCAAAGGATATCTTTATCCTCATGATTTTGGTGGTTGGGTAGAACAAAAATATTTAGAAAAGCCTCTTCATTTTTACGATAATTTGCCGATAGGGTATGAGAAAACACTTTCTGAGTGGCTGGTTAAAATTAAAACAAAAGATAACAAACAATCGTAAAAAGGCACGTACCATGACAATGTATGGCATAGGGATATTCTAATGGATATTTCAACGACTTCACTTCTTACGAATCAACTGCAAACACTCGATCCAAAAGCAACTG